>NZ_JAUBPR010000209.1:0-5617 GCF_036700845.1 Microcoleus sp. S13_C5 | reverse complement strand
CTTGTTGACTGCTGCCTAATTTTATTCTTTGATTTTGGGGGTGGTTTTTCGTCTTCTTTATACCCCTGAACGCTTACGATATTCCCACACTCTTTCTGTGGGATTTACGGACGGACAAGCCGGAGGCTGAAATAGTAAAATAACATTGTCTGGTAATTCAGATGAGCTTAAATTAGGAGAGTCGTGCGTTATCTACTTGAATTATGTGTAATTCATGAGGATATTGTCTTAAAAAAAGTTGTAAATATGCTTCAAAACAAAATTGGTCTAAATGCGAAAAATCCCAAAAAAAAACTTTTTCTCTTTTGCGATCGATACTGCCCCATACAGCCAAAAACGCTCAAATTTCCATTGATGCTTTCCTTGGGGCTTTACGCCTGAAAGAGTCAGGCGCCGACGAATTGTATGCAGCCCTAGGCTATGGTTCATTACTACACCAATAAGTCACTTTTTTATATTTGTTTACTTGAGGTAAAGCTTTGTGTAGTAAAGCTTTTATCTGTTGATGCAATTTATTTTTAAATTCATTAATAGCCCTAGATTTCTGAGAAATACTGCGAGGTCTTGGAATTTTTCATTTATTTTTTAATTTTATATATAGCCTTTCTCAGAAAGATGAGGTATCATGTTACTGACACTCACTCTTGAGGGTCAAACAGAGAAGATAAGATCAAATGAACTATAATTATATGGTTCACTAAGACCACGGGAAAGCGATACCACACATAATAGCATTTTTTTGACAGCACGATCTGCTTGACTCACAACACGTTTAATTGTACCCAACTTCATACATTGTTAAAAATGAAAGCTTATTCGATTGATTTTAGACAAAAAATACTTAATACTTATCATACTGAGCCCATTTCACAAAAAGCAATAGCTAAGCGTTTTTCTGTAGCCTTGAGCTTTGTACAAAAATTGCTTAAACAATATCGTGAAACAAAAAACATTACTCCGAGAACTGACCGATGTGGAGTCAAAGGTAAACTGAAGGCGGAGCAACTACTTATCTTGGCCGAATTGATGGAAAAAAATAATGATGCAACTCTTGAAGAACTCCGTCCCCAACTTTATGGGAGAATGGATTTGCCGTTAGTATAGCGACAATAGGAAGAATGATAAAACTCTTAAATATTACTGTAAAAAAAAAGACTCTCTTCCCTTCAGGTAAAGGCACAGAGCGAGTTCAAATTCTGCGATGTGAATTCTGGGAAACAATTAAAAAAATTAGTTTGAAAGACTTAATATTCATTGACGAATCGGGAGTTAATTTAGCAATGGTTAGGTTATATGCTAGAGCTCTAAAAGGTGAAAGAGCCCGGGGGCAAAACCAACTAAACGTGGCAAAAATGTCTCAATAATTGGAGCAATGTCAGTCAAGGAAATTTTGACATCGGTTAATTTAATAGGCCCAACTGATGCAATTACATTTGAAGCTTTTATAATCAGAAAACTTGTACCCAAACTATGGAAAGGTGCTTGTGTCGTGATGGATAATTGTCCAATTCACTTGGGAGAAGAAGTGAAAAAAGCGATCGAAAAGAAAGGGGCAAAATTAATATACTTATCACCTTATTCACCAGATTTTTCACCAATTGAAAGTCTGTGGTCAAAACTTAAAATCATTCTTCGTTCTATCAATACTACTAATTATCAAGAATTAGCCAAAGCCATAGAGTTGGCGTTCAGTCAAGTTACATCATCAAATATTTTTAACTGGTTTACGCACTGCTGTTATTGTACCTCATCTTTTTGAGAAAGGCTATATATAAAAAATATACAGCCGGAGAACTACTGGCTCTTCCTTTAATCAACCACAGCCCGAAATAAACTTCTAGCAGGACTCTGAAATCCTTCGGGGTCTCTCAACTCTTGTTACAATGAAGCTGCTATTTCAACTGAGAACTTTTGTGGGCGACCAAAAACAGAAGAAATTTTTTAACAAATTTTCCAGACCGCCCTCTTTATATTGAAAGAGCCAGCGATGAATTGTTGCCTCACTTTTACTTAAAACTGCCGATACTACCCGCACATTTTCTACTTGTTTTGATTGAAACAAATAAAGCATTTGGACTTGGTTATAAGCTATAATTATTTTTGGTTGTTTGAGTATTTATGGCAAATTTTCTCCCGATTCGGTAATCTTTATATGAGGACAACCTGACATTGTAATTCTCTCCTTTACTTTTCACACAAGTCTATTACCTCTTTAAAAAAATGGTATAAGGTGCAGAAGTCTCAACCATTATGCGAGAAATTCAATCTGAAACAACACGATCGCCCGATCGCCCCACCCAAATAGTCCTGAGCCCACATCGAGGCCAGAAACCGGGTTTCTTCCTATATCTCTAGCCCAGAATCTGCGATTTTTCAGAGAAACCCCGTTTCTTCGCGTAACTCCTACCAAATCAAAATCGGGTAATACCCTAAATATAATTAAAATTTGTTAAGATTAACTCGACCTCAGCGCCGGCATCCCATCCGCCGCTAAACCAGCCCTTCCCCAGTCCCCACAACAATGCTGCGACTCGAACACATCAGTAAAATTTATCCCACAGGCGTCGTACTCAAAGATGTCACCTGGGAAGTCAAGCCAGGCGATCGCATCGGCTTAGTAGGCGTTAACGGTGCCGGCAAATCCACCCAACTCAAAATCATAGCCGGCGAAATCGAACCCACCGCAGGCGAAGTCATTCGCCCCGCCAGCCTCCACATCGCCTACCTCTCCCAAGAATTTGAAGTAGATCCGACTCGCACCGTCAGAGAAGAATTTTGGCGTGCCTTCAGCGAAGCCAACGATGTCCACGAATCCCTGATGCAAGTGCATCGAGACTTGGAAACCTCCACCCCAGAAAATCTCGACGAACTGATCCACAAAATGGATCGCCTGCAACGGCAATTTGAAGGCTTAAACGGCTACGGTTTAGAAGCCCAAATCGAGAAAATTCTGCCCGAAATCGGATTTGAACCCGAAGACGGCGATCGATTAGTCAGCGCCTTCAGCGGCGGCTGGCAAATGCGGATGAGTTTGGGCAAAATTCTCCTCCAAAAACCCGATCTCCTGCTGCTAGACGAACCTACCAACCACCTCGACTTAGAAACGATCGAATGGCTGGAAGTATACCTGAAAGGGCTGATCACCCCGATGGTAATCGTATCCCATGACCGGGAATTTCTCGATCGGCTCTGCACCCAAATCGTCGAAACCGAACGCGGCGTTTCCACCACTTACCTCGGCAACTACTCCTCCTACCTGCTGCAAAAAGCAGAAGCCAGAGAAGCCCAACTCAGCGCCTACGAAAGCCAGCAAAAAGAACTCGAAAAACAGCAAGCATTCGTAGAAAAATTCCGCGCCAGCGCCACTCGCAGCACCCAAGCCAAAAGCCGCGAGAAACAGTTAGACAAAATAGAACGCATCGAAGCCCCCACCGGCGGATTAAAAACTTTGCATTTCCGCTTTCCCCCCGCACCCCGCAGCGGTCGCGAAGTAGCAATAATTGAAGATTTGGTGCACACCTACGGCGAAAAAATCCTATTTTTGGGAGCCGACTTATTAATTGAAAGGGGCGATCGCATAGCCTTTCTCGGCCCTAACGGCGCGGGCAAATCAACCCTGCTGCGGATGATTATGGGCTTGGAAAAGCCGACTGAAGGTACGGTCAAATTGGGAGGCCACAACGTCATCCCCGGTTACTTTGAACAGAATCAGGCAGAGGCCTTAGATTTGAATAAAACCGTGATGCAAACCATTCACGACGAAGTTCCCGACTGGAAAAATGAAGAAGTTCGGACTTTGTTGGGCCGTTTCTTATTTACGGGTGAAACAGTATTCAAACAGGTTGGCGCTTTAAGCGGCGGCGAAAAAGCCCGCCTAGCTTTGGCAAAAATGCTGTTAGCTCCCGTGAATTTGCTGATTTTGGACGAACCGACAAATCACCTCGACATTCCGGCGAAAGAGATGATGGAAGAGGCGATTCAGAATTATGACGGTACCGTAATTATCGTTTCGCACGATCGCTATTTCATCTCCCAAGTCGCCAACAAAATAGTCGAAATCCGGGATGGAGAGTTTCGTACTTATTTGGGAGATTACCACTACTATCTGGATAAAATAGCCGAAGAAAAAGAGCTAGCAAAAATCGCAAAACTTGAAGCTGAAAAAGCGGCTAAAAAAGCCGAAAAAGAAGCTAAGAAAAAAGCAACAGCTAAGCAAAAATAAAGCGGCAACGGTTGCAGATAAACCTTAGATATTCGTTTATCTGCGTTCATCTGCGGTTAGAAATAAAAAATCCCTATTTCTAACCCAAGACTCTATTAATCATCTGATTCGCCTGCGACTCATAACTCCCACCAAACAAATTAAAATGATTCAAAATGTGATATAGATTATATAAAGTTTTCCGCTGCTCGTAGCCTCCATCCAACTGCCAAACCTGATTATATCCTCGATAAAACTGCGCCGGAAACCCGCCAAATAACTCCGTCATCGCGATATCAACTTCTCTATCTCCAAAATAAGTTGCCGGGTCAAAAATTACCGGTTCCCCCGCAGATGTTACCCCTGCATTGCCCCCCCACAAATCCCCGTGAACCAGCGAAGGTTGCGGTTCGTGGTCTGCTAACAACTCAGGAATTACCTCTAATAAACGTTCCCCTTGTGGAAAATGCCCACCCCGACGCCTCGCCAATTTTAACTGATAACCAATCCGACGTTCTGCCCAAAATTCTGCCCAATTTACCGTCCAATTATTAATTTGCACAGTTGAGCCGATCGTATTATTAATATCCCAACCAAAAACCCCCCTTAGCAAGGTAGAATTAGGCTCTTCTCCCCCCCTTAGCAAGGGGGGGTTGGGGGGGGTGTATTTGTGCATTGCCGCCAGTTTGCGCCCCATTTCTTCCCAAGCTCTCTCGCCCCCGCGACTTCCCAAATGCAGCCATTCCAGCACAATATAAGCTGAATTCCCCTCAGTTCCCCAGCAAATCGGCTCAGGTACTCGAATCGTCTGGGTTGCGCGCATTTGCTGCACACCCAAAGCCTCGGCTTCAAACATCGCAATTTGGGAAGCTTGATTGATTTTCGCGAAGTAAGCGCGGGAACTGCTGCTAATAGAATAGCCTTGATTGATGCAGCCGCCGCTGACTGAATGGCGATTGTCAATAGAAAATGTTTCTCCGGTTGTTTCAGAGATGTGCGCGGCAATTTTGTCCCACATAGCATGAAATCGTGTTGAGGGTTGAGGGCGATCGAAATTACTTTAACAGGTATAGCAAATTAAAAATTAATCAGAAAAAACAACAAAGCCCCTATCTGTACAGAGAGGAGCTTTTGTTTAAAAGTAGTGGTTCCAGGGATGGAGATATTTTCGAGATCCAGTGAGCGGGGAAATATAGTCGACACCTGGGCATTTAACAAGCGAGTTCGGGAGGGAATCTCTGTGGAACCACTGCGTCTGTCGACACTAGCGAAAAGCTGTAAGAGTATAAAACGCTGAAGACTGCATAGAATTAAGTCATCATCATCACCATGTCGAAATAGAGGTCAAGCCCTCGGTCTATTAGTACGCCTCAGCTTCATCCCTCTCAGGACTTCCACTTAACGCCTATCAACGGG
>NZ_JAUBPR010000030.1:0-60661 GCF_036700845.1 Microcoleus sp. S13_C5 | reverse complement strand
TGCTTGTTTATCCCACCCAACATGATGATGCCTCTAAATTCCCTTGTCAATAGCGTTTGAGATGCGCTTACCCTGAGCTAAGACCCCAGGGCTGTAAAAACAGCGACTTAAAGATACTGCTTCATCAGGAGGTTGCTTCCTATCATCTGAAACCCACAAGGTATATCCCAAGAAGTTGATATGCTTACTCATTTTTATATTTTAATTGTTACGTCATTATGACACCTTCAAGTGAGGAGACAATACACTCCATCATGTCCGCATCAGTTGCTTGCAATGCCCGCTTTGCGTACCAAACCGCCTCAAACACCTCATAGTCTGGTACTGCAGCTCGTCGAGCCGACAATTCAGCAGCGTCCGAACAAACGTCGAACGCAAGTTCGTTCGGAGGAGTCCATAAAGCTGCCTTGCCCGTCCACACAACGGCACTTGCTGCATAGACAGCGTGTAACTGCTGTAGTTGATAGTCGTAGGTGACACTGCCTTCATTAGCATTGAAATAGGCCTTCTCTTCTACGTCCTGTGCCGAGCCAAACGCTCCGTATATCGCGCTACTAAAGCTACTGGGTAATGTAAGCTCCGTTTCAATGACAACGAGCAATTCACGCAGCGTCAGTGAGCCGAATACCGTGTGGTTCTCGTCCCATTTCTCCGAGTAGGACTCCCATATCGGCAACGATGCCCAACTCGCGGCCAACGCGACTCGCACTTGCGTTGGTTTCCCGAAGTTGGCGAACCCCCATAACCACTCGTCAAACCGAATGCCCTTGTTCCTTTTCTGGATGTAATCCCAAAGTAAACCTTCATTCATCGTTACTATTTATGTCGAAAAAGCGGGTTTTTTACCTTTTATGTCGGCTACAATGCGTATTTTCGGAAAAAACCCGGTTTCTCGATCCCTGTGCGTAAGCCCTACCAAATTTAATATTAACTAACGGCTACAGCCTCCCCTAAAGGATGCTGCTGCAAAACCGCTTGCAAATACTTCCCAGTATAAGAACGGGGATTTGCCGCCACATCCTCCGGCGTCCCCGCCACAATAATTTCGCCGCCCTTATCTCCCCCTTCAGGCCCCAAATCGATCGCCCAATCGCAGCACCGAATCACATCTAAATTGTGTTCGATTACCAAAATTGAATTCCCCTTATCCACCAATCTTTGCAGCACATTTAACAAATGGTGAACATCATAAAACGACAAACCCGTCGTCGGTTCATCGATCAAATAAAGCGTCTTCCCAGTAGCGCGCCGCGACAGTTCCGTTGCCAATTTTACCCGCTGCGCTTCGCCCCCAGAAAGCGTCGGCGCCGGCTGTCCCAACTGAATGTAACCCAAACCAACATCAACCAAAGTTTGCAGTCGGGCACCCGCCCTGGGAATATTTTTAAACATTTCCAAAGATTCCTCTACGGTCATGTTCAAAACATCAGAAATCGACTTCCCTTTGTACTTAACTTGCAGCGTTTCCCGGTTGTACCGTGCACCCTTGCAAACCTCACACTGCACGTAAACATCCGGCAGAAAATTCATCGAAATCACGTTCACGCCTTGACCGCCGCAAGCTTCGCACCTTCCCCCTTTCACATTAAAAGAAAACTGCCCCGCTTTATAACCTCTTGTCTTCGCTTCAATGCTTTCTGCAAACAAATCCCGAATCACATCAAAGACTCCCGTGTAAGTAGCGGGATTAGAGCGCGGAGTACGACCGATGGGAGATTGGTCGATGACAATTACCTTATCAACCACATCCTCTAGAGAGCGTTCGCCTTTAGTTTTGAGGGCGTCCATATCGGGTGGTAAAGGTACTTTTTTGGTGATATAATGTTGCAGTGACGGGTACAGCAATTCATTGATTAAAGTTGATTTTCCAGAACCAGAAACCCCGGTCACGCAAACGAGTTTTCCGAGGGGGATTTCCACATCGATATTTTTTAAATTGTTGCGCGTCGCATTTATGATTGAGAGAGCTTTGCCGTTGCCTTTTCTTCTTTCATTAGGGGTTTCAATTACTCGCTTTCCCGACAAATAAGCACCAGTCAAAGATCCCTCTGCCGCCAGCAAATTTTCTAAACTTCCTTGCGAGATAATTTTGCCGCCGTGCACGCCAGCACCGGGCCCGATATCGACAATATGGTCGGCCGCTCGCATGGTTTCTTCGTCGTGTTCTACGACAATCAAAGTATTGCCTAAATCGCGCAACTTTGTTAAGGTTTGCAGCAGGCGAAAGTTGTCTCTTTGGTGAAGTCCGATGCTCGGTTCGTCCAAAACGTAGAGTACCCCGGTCAAACCCGAACCGATTTGAGTCGCCAGCCGAATTCGCTGGGCTTCTCCGCCAGAAAGCGTCATTGCTGCGCGGTCTAAAGTCAGGTAATCTAACCCGACATCGAGCAAAAATTGCAGCCTTGCTTTGATTTCTCTCAGGGCTAAGTCGGAGATTTGGAATTGCCGATCGCTCAATCCCAAATTATTTACTCGTTCGCGGCATTCGCGAATCGAAATACTGGTTAAATCCACAATTCCGTACTGTCCCAACCGCACCGAAAGCGCCTCTGGTTTCAAGCGTTTGCCCTGACAAACCTCGCAAGAGCGATCGACCCGATACTGTTCCAGCTTCTGCTTGATCAAATCAGAACCAGTATCGTCGTACTGGCGCTGCAACATGGAAATCACACCATTAAAATCTCTCCTCAAATCGGTGGTGCCGTCGCGTTTTTTACTTTCGGCAGTGCGCTTTTGCTCATTGCCGTACAAAATTACCCGCTGGTGTTCGGGCTTTAATCGATACCAAGGAGTGTCGATATCAAACCCGCAAGTATCAGCAATACTGCAAAGCAAAGAGAGATAATAGGAATTGTCTTTGTCTGACCAAGGCGCGATCGCACAATAAAGAGGCGCTTTCTCGTCGGGAACTACCAACTCCGGCGCAAAAGTTCGCAAACTCCCCAAACCGTGGCAGTTTTGGCACGCGCCGTAGGGCGAATTAAAAGAAAATAACCTGGGTGAAAGTTCCTCCATTACCGCGCCGTGTTCGGGACAAGCAAAGTTTTCGGAAAATACTATCGGCCCCTGTGGTTCGGAATTTTCATCACTCGGTAACTCTTCAATTATCGCAATTCCCTCTGAATGGCGCAAACAAGTTGCCAGAGAATCAACTAAACGTTCTTCTAAACCGGGTTTTTTAATTAACCGATCGACAACTATCTCGATATTGTGCGTTAGATTTTTATCTAATTCTATATTTTCCGAAAGTTCTAAAATTTCTCCGTTAACTTTGACGCGAATAAACCCTTCCGCAGCTAAACTCGACAATAATTTGCGGTGAGTGCCTTTTTTTCCGCGCACAACTGGTGCCAGAAGGTGAAAGCGAGTGCCGTCGGGAAGTGCCATGACTCGATCGCACATTTCATCAATTGTCTGTGGCGCAATGCAGCGATCGCAAATCGGACAGTGCGGTTCGCCGGCTCTGCCGTAGAGCAATCTGAGATAATCGTAAATTTCTGTAACAGTACCAACCGTCGATCGCGGGTTGTGAGAAGTTGACTTTTGGTCGATCGAAATAGCCGGACTCAAGCCCTCGATCGCGTCCACATCCGGTTTGTCCAACTGTCCCAAAAACTGGCGCGCGTAGGCGCTGAGAGACTCCACGTAGCGGCGCTGTCCCTCGGCAAAAATTGTATCGAAAGCCAGGGAAGACTTGCCAGAACCGGAGACGCCAGTAAAAACGATCAGGCGATCGCGCGGCAGTTCCAGATCGATATTTTTCAGGTTATGCTGTCTCGCACCGCGAACCCGAATCGTATTTTGGTTGTTAGAGTGAGAATTCGTCACATTATGCCCGTTGCGGGATGCACTTGGCTGGCTGTTTGAGGTTTCGGCGCGTTGGGACATGAGAGTAGTGCAAAACAGTGCTTAACCATCTTAGCGCTGCCGATCGAATAGCTGGCATCCAAACTCAAGAATATCAAAGAATTGTCAAATAAGTTTCCGTCGGCCCGTCGGGCAAAACTTTCAATCTTTGATTTTTCAAATCCACTTCAATTCCCAGCGCTTCCATCGGAATCACGCCTAAAAGTGGCGTTTTCCCCTCTGGCAATTCCAAACACTCAAAAGTCCCTTCGCGCCCGCACAGAGAAATCGAAGCATCCCGAAAAATCCTCGCCTCACTAATGCCCGTCGCTGTTTCCACAACCACTTGCTTGAGGATTTTCAAACCCAGCCTGGCGATGACATCTTTAGGCAAACACAAAGTTGTCGCGCCCGTATCCACCAAAACATTTTCTAGAGTAACAGACCTCACTTGCTCCCTTGGAATCAGATTATCTTCTGCTTTAGCTTCATCAATCCGATTCGTAATTATTAGGGTTGTGATAACTTTTCCCATTGGGGTTTCCGTAGTTGTTTCCATTAACTTCAAATTATCATAAATTTCTGCTTTAATTATAGCGCACATATTTACACATATTGTAAGGCGATGCACTCCCCATTCTGCACCGCCCACCTGACTAATAGCTCTAGCTAAATCATCAAATTATTGCACGCCAATAAATTTGTGAGTTTGCAAAGATAGCCTGTAACTAGGATTTTGTTTCAGCAATTCCAAAATAATGGGAATCGCTGATTTTTTTGAGTTCCATTCTGGTTGCAAGAAAACCGGAATATTCAGATTGTTTTCCAAATGCTTGTGATAAAATTCAACTTCTTCGCCAGTGCTAATCACCAACTTAATTTCATTTGCTCTAGTCCAAAAAAGCTCTTGCACCGGATATTTAGGATTGACGTGTTCCTTCGGAGAAAGAGTAATCCAAGCCTGCGGGGAAACATCCTGCCAGCAAGCGCCCGAAGTTTCAATACTCACCTGCTTGTCAGCTTCTAACAAAGCTTCAACTAACTCCGGCAAATCGCGGTGAATGAAAGGTTCGCCACCAGTAATGACAACTCTCGGAGACTGCAATTGAGCGAGCAATTGTGCGATCGACTGCGGCACAGACGGCAAACCTTTGCCCCCATTTGCGTAGCCTGTGTCGCACCAAGGACACCGCACAGGGCAACCTGCCAATCTAATAAAATCAACTAAAGCCCCCGTCCAGTAACCTTCGCCTTGAACGGTACACTGAAAAGTTTCGTGAATCGGTAATTTTACCTGTAAGTTAGACACCCGAAGTTACGCCTCTGATTAACTAAAAAATACATCATTCTGTAGAGTGCGCCCAGCGCACCTTACCTTACTCTATACTTTTGAGTTTCTAGGGTGCGCCCAGCGCACCTTAGTCTATATATAAAACTGACTTGTATATTCTTGAATAATTAGCAGTTTGTGGCAATTTAAAAATGAACCGCAAACCGCAAACAACTCTTTAATTATGCTGTTCAGGTTCCATCAGAGTAGCCCAGCGACGTTTCAATGCCAAAGTCAGTCCGTCAGCAATGGGGACAACACTGAGAGTAACTCTGGGATCGTTACGCAATTTGTCGTTGAAACTACGAATGGCGGTGGTGCTTTCGTCTTGTACTTGAGGATCAGCAACTCGTCCTGACCACAGAACATTGTCAATTATAATTAAACCGCCATTGCGTACAAGTTGCAGCGATCGCTCAAAATAAGCCTCATAATTTTCTTTATCGGCGTCGATGAAGGCAAAATCAAAGGTTCCAGCTTGTCCCTCGGCGATTAGTTTGTCGAGAGTATTTATTGCTGGGCCCAACTGCAAAGAAATCTTATTAGCAACGCCCGCAGCTTCCCAATAGCGTCGTGCGATCGCAGTATATTCTTCGCTGACATCGCAGGCAATAATTTGACCGTTAGAAGGCAATGCTAAAGCTACGCACAGCGAGCTATAACCAGTAAAAA
The DNA here is from genome assembly GCF_036700845.1 of Microcoleus sp. S13_C5. Lineage (NCBI taxonomy): Bacteria > Bacillati > Cyanobacteriota > Cyanophyceae > Oscillatoriales > Microcoleaceae > Microcoleus > Microcoleus sp. S13_C5. The sequence continues at coordinate 54,813 of NZ_JAUBPR010000030.1, read as the reverse complement.
CGCCAATTTCTAAGGTTTTGGTCGCTCCCATAAGCTGCACCATGAGCTCCATAAACTGACCTTGTTCTGGAGCAATCTGCATCATACCCATAGGATGCTTAGCAGTTTCTTCCCGTAGTGAAGCGAGAATATCGGGTTCCCGCAGAGAAATAGATAACAGATAATCGTAAAGTTGATGTTCTAGGCCAAGAGTTGAGTTCGCCATCGGTTTGTCCTTGCTGCTCACTTTTGATTTGAGATGGTAGACGCGCTGTTAATGGAAATCGGAGAATGTAGAGTTAATTGTGGCATTTATTTTGCTGTGGCTGATGGCAGGTTGCAGTAGCAGTGTCTCGGTTACACAGAGGCAACTTGCAAAACGCGCGATCTACTTCCAAATCAGTTTATCTCAGCTACAGGTGATTTAGCAGCTCTGGAAAAGAAAAATGGATAGAGGGGAGAGTTTTGAGATTCCTGCTTTTCTAGCACCGCGTAACGCCGTTAGTGATACGAGTTCAAAAGATTAATGCAACTGTAGACAAGCTGCAAACCCATACATAATAAGCCATTGCCATCTCAAATTTCAAATAAATCTCAAATGGTATGAGTTAGGGAGAAAGTGACTTCATCCCGATCGCTAAGTAGATGAACTGCGAAAAACATAAGTATGTCATTGCCAGTGAAATGAAGCAATCCCAGAGGTTGTGATTCGTTTACATTTTGTTACATTCTCAAGTTTTTTTGTGTAGCTCTACTGAATAGCCACTGAGTAATTATTGAGGACTTACGCACTCCCAAACCAACAAGCCGTTTCATTTAACTATTATGGATGGGTTCAAGCCCGTGTATGTTCTTGGAACAAACCAGGCGTCTGAAAACCCTTGTCTTCCGGAGTATTATTAATCACTAATAAACTGGGTTCAATAGGACGATTTCTTAACTGTCACACCTTATGAATCCATACCTAAACAACCTACCCCAAATCTCAACTACCTTCCACGATTGAGGTAGAGCAAGTATTTGTGGGAAAAAACAGGTTTATCGCAACCCTCGGCCTGCACTTTTACTCATAACTAAGGAAGCGGGATTAATAGGACGCTCACTTAACTGTCACAGTTTATTACTCCAGACCTAAAACATCTACCCACAATCAAAACAACATCCCACCAAGGCATCGCTATGTATTACACTTTCGCAGGTTTTGGTGCCGCCACAGGCATATTTTTGTTGCTAGTTTTTGCCATTCTGCAATGGCTGCACGTCTCCGCTGGCAGTTTTATTGATTGGGTAATTGCCATTGCTATTTTTGAATGGCTGTTGCTGATAGTTACAGTTCCCTGGAATATCCATTTTGAAGCTAAAGAAGTTTTAGCGCAAGCCGCAGAATCGACTAAAAAAAACATTGCTGTCGATCAGGAACAAGTCAAATACGTTACTGTATTAGTTAGCCGATCGCTCTTTGTGGCGATCGCACTTCACCTGTTTAGCGCGATCGTACTTTACGCCCTAGCCGCCGCCGGAATTAGTGCTATTGGCTATCTCAGTTCCGCTGCTGCACTGCTGTTAACTGTAATGCGTCCAGCTATCCGAGGTTACCAGTATTTAGCCCAGCGGCTGACAACTATCCGCAGCCAATTTTTGTACCCCCGCGAAGATATTGTCGAATTCCGCAGTCGCTTTGCAAAGTTAGAATCTACAGTTAAAGATTTGGCAAATCAAATAAGTTCAGACAATCCGAATTCGTGGGTGGCTGTCCAAAATCGGGAACGGGAAGCTATCAGAAGAGAATTAACTACGGTATCCGCATCTCTACAATCTTTGCAAGCGACAAATCAGGCAGAACACACTAAACTGAGAAGAGATGCAGAAAGTGCGCTCGCCCAACTCACCGATGACGGACAATTTCTCAACCACGTCCGCGAAATCATCCGCTTCTTTAAAGAAGCATAAAAGAAGTGATGAGTGATTAGTCATTAGTGATGAGCCATTTCTCATTAGTGATTAGTCATTAGTCCTTCTCCCAATTACCAATTCTCAAGTTCCAATCTGCACTTATCTATCTTTAGATAGATGTCAAATTCTTGCTAATTTTAAAAGTCTTAAGGAAGAGTAAATTTTATCAGTCTTAAGGAAGACTCAATAAATATATTTTTAATATAGCAACCGCCCTGACGGTTAGGACGTTCTTAATGCTGAAACCCTTGCGGAAGATTGCTTTTTCCTTCTCTCCTAGATAACTAAAACCTCCTTCCTTCTTCCTTTTTCCTTCAATCTCTGCTATGACAGCAACTTCTTGCCAACTATAACCAAAGATAGTTTGTGAATGAGCTAGCTTTGGCTTAATATTTAAACATAAGCCAAAGACCTTTTTGAAAAGATAACTCAGGAATAAATCATGACTAATCGCCAACCAATACCCCCCAAAGAAGAAGTTAGCAAATCAACACCGGCCGACGAACAAATCGAAGCCAATATGGAAGCCCCCCACTACGACAGGGGCATTACTCCTGCGGAGACAGCAGCGCGGCAAGAACGGGAAGGCTCTAACTTCATGCACACAACCACCGAAGGGAAGCAGAAAAGTGCAAAAACTGATGACCAAACCGATGACGAAAGCATTCACACCACAGATGGTTATACAGTAGACAAAGAAGGTCTGGTTAACAATTACGCGATCGAACCGGAAATGTACGTCAACGAACCGGGCGATTTGAGAGCAAAAGAAGAAGCCGAAGCCGCAGAACGCGCTCGAATTCTCGCAGAAGTCAAAGATAAAAAAGGCGAGGAAGGAAAACTGACAATGGATGCAGACACCCGCGGCAAAGGGCCGGGCATTATCTAGATTGTGTGGTTGGTAGTTGCGTTTCAGCGCGCGAGGTTGCAACGGCAAAGCACAGGGGCGGGTTTTTATAGTTCCGGCAGTTATCGATCGATATTTCCGGTAAAACCCGCCCCTATTTTGTTTTCCACATCTGTTTTTTGAGTTGAGAGGTTACATCGTAAATCTCTCAATTACCGTATCAATCGGCCAGTTTTCACACCCAGCTCAAAAACGCCTTAAAATTCCTCAAGCTTTAACATTTTCCCTCAGCCAATTAAACTTAGCCTCAGCTAGGGCCAAATTTTCCAGGACGTTAGGATTGATATCCTCTCGTTCAAATTCTGGTTGATCTAATTCAATATTGCGACCATATTCTATATGTCGGATCGTACCGCGCATCCTGTCTGCCAGACACAGTGAAATTCCATAATAAAAGCGGGAAGCAAAGCCCATATCGTTTTGAAGTTTGATTACTAACTGTCGCCTAGGAATTGCCAGCAAGTGAGTTTCTTCGATCGCCTTCACCGTTGCCAAAGGAGGGCGAGCATCAATGAAAGAGACTTCTCCTACCAGTTCTCCGCTGGTTATTTTAGCGAGTTCTCTAGTCTGCTCAGCCTCGATTAAAACGCTCAAACTCCCCTTCAAAACAATGTAGAGCGCATCTATCTGTCTCCCTTCATGGATCAAAATCCCGCCTGGATCGAGAACTTCCTTTTTGCCTTTTTGGACGATCCAGTTGATATCGTCATTATTTAACTGGCTCAAAATAAAAAGTGCTTTTTTTCTGCTGCTGTCGGCCATAAGTTTTCGCTCTCGATCGCTTCTTCTTTATATAAAATTTAGATGACGCAGGGTCGCAACTTCTTCCGAAGCAGTCCTCGCTCAATACAGTTTTTTTTATCCTGCCTAACTTCTTCGCAAAACCCATATCGGGCAGGCTTTGCCAATAGCAGATGAATCATGCTGAATCATGATCTCTCAATACTAGCATTTGTTAAACAATCTTTTTTAACTCGATCGACCTCAAAAAACTCGTGTAAAATTCGCGTCTCACAAGCAATTGGGTTCACCCGCCCCGCTTGGCTGCGGGATGGGGCGCGGCAGACAATGCTCCGCGCCCAGTCTTGCTCACTAAATCGATCGCAAATCAGGATAGCCGGCCAACATATCATCAGCAGTCAGAGTGTCCCCGTTGGCTTGAGGAGTCCACAGCACCTCAACCGCCAGCAACTGCTCGCTCGATACTCCCCCAATCTGGCGCAAAGCTTGGCGCAAATCTTCAGAGTTTTTCACGGCTGGCAATTGCAATTTACCTTGAGTACCGACAATCACCGTCACCACAATAAATTCCCCAGGCTCTGAATTCAAATCAGAAGCAACCAGCGCCCCATTTTCCTGCAAACCAGGCAGGATATTGCTGCTCCCTGCTTGCCGGAGCTGATTGTTATAATTCGAGAGCGTTTCTTCAGTAAATTTACTGCGTTCTGCCAAAGAAAGTTGATTAAACTTAGCTTCGGCTGCTTCCAAACGAGTTTGGACAGATTCAGCGCCCCCGTAAACCCAGTATTCAGGATGCCGCAGCAGCGCCAGAGTAGATTCTTGCAGCACTTGAGCACGACCTGCCGCTGTATCGGTATCTGCTTTTCGCGCTAGGGCGTCGAGTTCGGCTTGCAAACCGCGAGCCTCTGCTAGCAAACCAACTTGCAAGCGGCCGACAGATACGGTGGTAGTGGCGGCGCTGTTGCCGAGTTCGTCAGTTCCGCCCCCGGCGCGGCGGAAGCTTTGGACGAGGAAATTAGCGATCGAAATAAAAATCAAAATCGAGAACAGACCGCCAAACCCGCCCCCAAAGCCAAAAAACGGCAGCAAGAACGGGAAACCAAAGCCACCTCCGAAGCCGCCGCCCGGATAGTAGCCTCCTCCCGACGGTGCGTAAGTGCGACTAGGAGACGAGTAACTGCGCGCCGGAGCTCTAAAAGATCCGCCACCGATGCGTCCTCCGCTGCGGGCAGCCAGAGCTCCATCAGCGTTACCGAGGGCTAGCGTCAGTACCAGACCGATCGCAAATAGTGATTTCAAAAGCGGTTTCATCTTTGAAATTAGTTGCTTGTACATAAGACCGTTACTATTCGATACATTTATAATTTACAGTCTATCCTCGCTTCTGGGCAGCCTGGTTATAGGTATGAAGCCAGCGAGATATCCGTACCAACCGATCCAACCACAGTTAGGCCTGAGTCTGCAAACGAGAAAAGCTAGAAAGGACTTGCATTCCTTACTACTTAATTCTTGCGCCATTCTCAAGAGCCGGCTTTCCGGCCTGTTCCACAAAGACTTAATTTCCTGTGAGGAGTACGGCTTCGGCTCTTCTAGCCCGCCCATAAAATGGTTATTGAGAATGGTGCAACATCTCAGTTACTACAAACAATCGACATCCTGGCTTTTACAGAACTTTACTTAAGTACAGGGCGATCGGCCAACAATAAGCTCTAGACTTTTAAAGAAACGCCGCGAGTCCTCAAAAACAAGGCTTTATCTACCGTAAAAAAAACATTATGTTTCCAACTCACCGCCCCCGCCGCCTCCGCAACCATCCCCAACTCCGCCGGATGGTACGCGAAAATATCTTGACAACCAGCGATTTAATTTACCCCCTATTTGCCGTACCGGGGGAAGCTTTTGCTAAAGAAGTCACATCGATGCCGGGAGTTTACCAGCTATCGGTAGACAAAATAGTAGAAGAAGCAAAAGAAGTCTACGACCTCGGCATTCCCGCTATTATTTTATTCGGCATTCCCGCAGATAAAGACACAGATGCTACAGGTGCTTGGCACGACTGCGGCATCGTCCAACAAGCGACGGAAGCAGTTAAAAAAGCCGTACCAGATTTAATCGTCATAGTCGATACTTGTCTGTGCGAATATACCAGTCACGGTCACTGCGGCTATTTGGAAGTCGGAGATTTAAGTGGCCGCGTCTTGAACGATCCGACACTAGAATTGCTGAAGAAAACCGCCGTTGCTCAAGCTAAAGCCGGTGCAGATATTATCGCACCTTCGGGAATGATGGACGGTTTTGTCGGAGCAATTCGCGAAGGATTGGACTCCGCTGGATTTGAAGATATTCCCATCATGTCTTACGCGGCAAAATACGCCTCAGCTTATTATGGCCCATTCCGGGATGCGGCCGATTCTGCTCCGCAATTTGGCGATCGGCGCACCTATCAAATGGACCCCGGAAACGGCCGCGAAGCTCTTAAAGAAATTGCTCTCGACATTGCCGAAGGCGCAGATATGCTCATGGTTAAACCCGCTTTAGCTTATATGGATATCATCTGGCGCGTGAAGGAAGCAACTAACCTGCCAGTTGCTGCTTACAACGTTTCTGGGGAATATGCGATGGTGAAAGCCGCCGCCCTTAACGGTTGGATTGATGAAGAAAGAGTAGTGATGGAAACTTTGACAGGATTCAAGCGTGCTGGTACTGATTTGATTTTGACTTATCACGCCAAAGACGCCGCCCGCTGGCTGCAAAACTGATTCACTCGATTAGAGATTAGAGATTAGAGAATTGACTCCACAGCACAATTTTCGGGTGTTCTCGTGGAGTCAACACCTCTCTCGATAGATGATTTTTTAGCAATTAGGCAACACACAAGCTATCGCTTACGCTTACCGATAAACGACGCCTCGAAACCGGGTTTTTACAGTTTCGGTGGGCTGTAACGAAATAGACGTGAGAAAAAACCCGGTTTCTCTGTAGACAAACTCCAAACCCCTAAAAAATCTGTCATTCCCCATCTAAAACCTCAAATATCAAATATCAAATGCTATGAGTTATAAGTTGGGGATTTTGACTCAAAGACTTTTACTTTTTTACCAAATTTACCCCAAAAAGTATTAATAATCACCGAAATTAGTTAGAAAATATGTATGAATAAAAATAGTTTTGTAAAGCGGGAATTAAATCATTGATTGTTCCCAAGCAAAATCAACTATACCCGATAAGACAGTACAAGCAACACACTTTAGATAGAAATTGAAGGCAGATTGAGCATGACATCAACGACTAGGGATTCCAGTCACATTCAATTTTGTATAGGTCGCGATCGCGCAGACATCGTACAGATCCAAGAACTATTTAAAGCCGCCGCCTTTTGGGCGAGGGAACGCAAGATAGAAGATTGGGAAATTGCGATCGCCAACAGCGAACCAGTTGTTACAGTTTGGGACGGCTCACGGGCGATCGGCTTTGCCAGAGCCACCTCAGATGGAATCTATCGAGCTACCATCTGGGATGTCGCCATTCACCCGGATTACCAAGGTGCAGGACTCGGCCGCAAATTAGTGCAAACCGTCTTGAGTCACCCTCGAATGTGCCGAGTAGAGCGAGTTTACCTGATGACAACTTACAAACAAAGCTTCTACGAGCGCATCGGTTTTCAGAAAAACGCTAGTACCACAATGGTACTTGAAAATCAGCATCTAGAAGAGAATCTCGAATTAGAAATTAGCAACGGCGAATTGCTAACTGCTAATTGTTAAATAATCACCCGATTGGCATCAAAATCTATAATATGTAGGGTGCGTAAGGGCGCACCTTACTCCCTATAAATAATTTCCTTGTTTCATCTTCCCTCTAACCTCTTCCCCACCTCCGTTACATCTGTTAAATCCTTTGCCCTCTTCCCCACCTCCGTTACATCCCGTAGATTGCTTGTGGCCGAACTTCCTTCATTACAAAGTTGCCAAAGGAATAGAACACTGAGTCCGGTTAAAATTGCACTCTTGGGACTCAGAAGGCACGGCCAGAACCTCCAACTTTCCGCTCATCAAACTTAAAAGAGTCTGATTCATCAATAACCTCATTCCAGAAGACACCTGAGAATTATCGCTGCTCTTGGTAACATCACACTCCAAATCGTGCTTCAGCAAATCCCAAGACTCGCTCCAAGCGCTCACTGAACGCTGATCGTCCACCCAAATGTGAACGTATCCCGATTCCGGCGAAGCATGGGCAGACACAGAAATACTCCCCTCCTCCATCTGAGCAACAGCAGTATCTACCAAATTGACTAAAACTTGCCTAAACCTCGGCAAATCTGCCAATACATAAATCCCCGGATCTGGCGGTAATATCTCCAAACGAATGCCGCGATTAGCCGCTTGCAAGTAAGTTAAATCATCAACCTCGTCAAAAACCTTAGCTAACTGAATCGGCTCAATATCCATCCTTTCAGTGCCGTGTTCAGTTTTAGCAACAGAGATAATTTCATCTATTAATTTCACCAGCTTGAGTGCCGCGACGTGAGCTTGCTCGACAAACTCTCGTTCCTCAGCAGGATCGTCGCACAAATCCGAGAGAATTAATTGCAGCGTACCAATCATAGTGCTCAGGGGCGATCGCAACTCGTGAGAAGTTCGAGCCAAAAAACCCGCCTTAAATTGGCTCATCTCCGATGCCATCTGATAAGCCAATTGAGTTTGCTTAAGTTGGTCGGAAAGGGCATCAAACTTCTCTAAGTGAATTTCTTGAGGAGGTGGGGCTACTTTGGGCGTCGGTTCGGGCTGTTGCGAGCTTTTTTGCCGCAGGCGCCAAATCCAACTGCTTCCCACACCCAGCCCCAGTCCCATACCTAAATATATAAAGTCGCTCCAGCCGATCGGCGCCATATTGCTTTGCCTTGGAGTTTAGCTTTTAGCATTCTAACTCGATCGTGCCTTGTCGCAATATTTCCCAATCGCCGCCACTCCATTTAGCCACAGTGGAAGGCAAACTCGAAGCTGTTGTCGCTGTTAATTCAGAAGGAACTAATGTCAAGACTTCCGGAAACTGAGCCTCAATTTCTGCCACCGATTCCAGAGGCGGCTGACCCGATAAATTGGCACTGGTAGTAGCCAAAGGGCCTGTCTGCTCTAGAATCTTTAGGGCAAGGGGAAGGTTAGGCACTCGTACTCCGATTGTAGTCCGATCGATGGGATTGAGAGCCGCCGGGACTTTTGCCGAAGCCGGCAGTACCAAAGTTAACGCCCCCGGCCAATAGGATTCGGCTACTTGCTGCCACAAGTTTAACTCTGCTGGACTTCCCTGCACGTAGGGCCATAAAGCCTGGGCCGATGCTGCCATCAAAATCAGCGGTTTGTCTTGACTGCGGCGTTTAGCTGCAAAAATCAACTCCGAGCGATCGGGCCGCGCAGCCAAAGCGGGTACAGTATCTGTAGGAAAACTGACGATATGATTCCCAGAAATTGCCCCTTGAATCAAGGAGTCGATCGAAACTTGCGCCATTCGATTTTAGATTTTAGATTTTAGATTTTAAATTGAAGAATTGGGTCTGCGTTTTATTTAAATAATTGTAGCGGCGTTTCCCGATATTGTGGTGCAGCAATTCTCGGAAATCCCACAATTGCTCTTCACCCCTGAAGGCACGCTTGGGTATAATAAAATTCGATTCTGGCACAGGATAGAGGGATGGCACCGGATAGATTACTAATAAATTTATGGTTTCAGTAAAGAATTCAAAATTTGCCCATTTAAAAGTCCCTTGCCAACTAGGAGTATTAAGTACCAGCCCTTCTCCTATCACTTCCACAGTCATAGGTTGCCCGCAGTTCGTCGAATTGGCGATGTTCGGTATCTCTCGATCTCGATCTAGGCTTATGACAGTCGTAGGTTCCCTCCAGTTCGTCGAATTGGCGATGTTCGGTATCTCTCGATCTCGATCTAGGCTTATGTCTGATTTCACATCATACATTTCATATATTTCTTCTACGCCTTTTTTCACAACAAGAAGTTTACAAAAAATAGACAAAATAGACGGGGACACCAAAACAACTCCCACCACTAAGAAGCCGTTCTCTTGCGAGAGCATTCCCATCAAAATAAAGAAGATTCCTATTAGCAAAACCCACTTATAAAAGGTTTGTTTTTCCGATTCTGAGGAGCCGTTTAGAGTAGCCAGATAAGCTTCTTCACAATCAGTAGAATTCAGTTGATATTCAAAATTCATTGTTTTTCATTTAAACCTGCGAAACGGGCGGAATCTTGCTGTATAGCAATTCTCTAAATACTTGACGCTGCTCTCGGTTAAATGCCTGTTTTGGGAAAATATGCGGGATGCTGGAAAACTCGCAAGGATAGATGACGAACAATTTTTTTGTCTCTAGGAAGTGCGAATAAAATTGCCACTTGAGTAAAATGCTAACCTTGGCAGTTTCTAACTCTAGTCCAGATTCCGTCATTTGTAGACTAACAAGTTCGTGCCAAAAATTAGTTCTTTTCCACCTAAAGAATTGAAATAATCCAAAAAATTGAGAGAGCCAATAAACAAGTTGTAAATTGGCCCCGATTAACAAAAAAGGCTGCAATGAAATCTCCCCTTTGATCGCAGATTTAATTTGCATGAAAAGCAAAACCCAAAAGAAACCTTTATCGAACGACATGATATTGCGCCGCTCTAGGAACTTCACAATAGGGATGTAGCAGATGCCAAAACCGATAATGAAATAACCCCACAGGGGATTTGTGCCAGCGATAATATAGACAATTCCTCCCCCCACAATAAGTACAGATCGAGTCCAAAACTCAACTTCCGAGAAAGTCTCTAATTTTGTGGAAATTCTACTAGCTTCTAAATATTCTTTGAACGTAAACTGGTATTCCAGCTTCACGGTGATACCTCTTGGGTGCTGAGTGCGATCGCACTGTTTACCCCAACTATAATCTATCAAAATCAAGCAAGTATGCACAGTCGAGAAATTCTCTCTTTGCTTGCCTTGATCCCTACCGCCGATAGGCTAAAGCAAACCGATCGATCCCTGCTAAATCCGAAAATATCTGAACTTTGCCATAACTCCCGTGACTTTGCAGCATATCGGCTACCGCCTCAGCCTGTCCCGCCATCATCTCCACCAACCAAACACCCCCGGGTTCTAAATAATCGGGGGCAGTTTCTACCAAATGCCGGATGCAATCTAACCCGTCAAAACCGCCGTCTAAGGCCAGATGAGGTTCGTGCTTCAAAACTTCCGGTTCCAGAGTCAGCACCGTGCTGCTGGGAATGTAAGGGGGGTTAGACACCATGCCGCTGACTTGACCTTTGAGAAATTCTAGTGGTTCCCACCACGAACCTTGATAAAAATTAATTCGCGATTCAAAGCCCAAATTCTCAGCATTCAGTCGAGCAACTGCCAAAGCTTCCGAACTGCAATCTACCGCATAAACCTTAGCATTTGTCAACGCAGAAGCCAAGCCGATCGCGATCGCCCCGCTGCCCGTCCCCAAATCCACCCAATGCGATTTGGCAAATTCTCCCCCCCGAACCTCGGGGAAGTTTAAATCTTCTCCCCCCCTTACTAAGGGGGGGTTGGGGGGGGTTGATTTTTGATTGATATTTTCTGCTTCTAAACGGCTTTTAACAGCTTCCACAGCCAAATCGATCAGCAATTCCGTTTCAGGACGCGGAATTAGCACTGCCGGCGTTACTTTGAGCGAAAAATGCCGCCAATGTGCAACTCCCATTAAATACTGCACTGGCACCCGTTCCTGCAAGCGCCGCTGCCACAATTGAGCAAGTTCAGATAAAGACAACTTTAATTCAATTTTTGGCAAATCTTTAAACGACTCCAAACGCAGAGCCAACCTATCCAAACCAGCCAGCTCTTTCAGCAGCCAGTCGATTTCTGCTAGGGGAATGTCATAGGCGATCGCCTCGGTTTTAGCTTGATTCGCCCATTCCCAAAGCTCTAAACCAGAAACAAACATAAGACTTTTTAGTAATTTGTAAGGTTAATTGCTAATTGTTAATTGGTAATTGGTAATTGGTAATTGTTAATGGCTAATTCGTAATTGCTAATTCGTAAATAGTAGGTTGAGTCGATAAACCCAACCTACTATTTAATGGATGACTGCTGACTAACTATTAGCGAGCTGGAGCCGGAGCTGGAGCCGACCGAGCTGGAGCCGGAGCTGGAGCCGATCGAGCGGGAGCCGGAGAGGCAGGAGCCGGTCGAGCTGGAGCCGGAGCTACCTGTGGATTTTGGCCCGCACCCGCAGGTTGGAGCGATCGCACAAATTCCAGCGACTCCCGCGACGGAATCAAAATCATTTGGGTCAAAAACGGGTCGTTCTCAGTACGCAAAGCTTCCAAAACGCTCTCCAAGTTCACCACCTCAATCTTTATTGTGGCTGTCACGTTGGGCTGCTGCTGCTTAAAACGATCGACCATTCCCTGCAAATCCTCCTTGTTAAAAAACAAGGGAATCACCTCTTGTTGACCCCGCTGAATCGTCAAATAACCATTTTCCGCGCCACCTCTGGCCAAAAACAGAGGTACACCGTTGAACTCGTTAACTTGTTGACCAGTCTGCTGAAGTACAGTTTTAGCCGACTGCACCTGCACCGGGGCCGGAACGAAAGCAAATTGCACTTCCTCCGGCTTGCCTTTATTTGCTTGAGTGAGCTGATAAATTTCCCCCAGCGACACCGGCATCACGCGCACCGACGCCGCCAACTGAGGATTTTTGGTTTTCAGTTGATCCACAAAAGCTTGAGCATCTTTCTGGCTGATGAAAATTCCCGCCACGGAAGCATTACCAGTTTGACCCTGACCCTGCTTGGGAACAGAAGCGATCAGGGGCGCACCCTGAGCGTCTGTAATCGTAAATACCGGCACCGAGCGCAATTTTTCCAAAATTTGCGGCTCCGGCAGTGCCAGTGCTGACATCTTGCCAATTGGGGAGGGGCCCAGCAGAGTGCTGCCGACAATTCCCAATATTGCGCCCAAACGAACTAATGATTTCATGTTTTTTCCATCAGGAGCGATCCTGAAACACATTAACGCAAAGACTGGCGACTTAACACGATCGGCAAAAACTGCCTCAATTTGTTTTCATTTGGACGAAATGTAAACATCAGAGACAGTTCTGCTTCAATCTATTATTTAACATTGTGCGATCGGGATGACAGGATTTGAACCTGCGACATCCTGCTCCCAAAGCAGGCGCGCTACCAAGCTGCGCTACATCCCGGTGTTATAGTTAGCTAACCTCTAACCATTAACACACAAAACCGCTTGCTTGTCAAGCTTTATTTAATATTTAGCTCTCCATGCAGCTAAGGCGAAGTTTTTTTTTCAGGTTTTGCGGTTTGACCCCACCCAAAAACAGATACCAGCCCCTGACTCCTATCGTGAGCAGCTCACAATTTTAGACCCTAGTTCAAGCTGCCAGATTCATCTGTGGAATAAATCTCAAATCTCAGATAGTTCCTTGGACTGAGGGCAACTCGACTGACGGGAACTTGACCCATCGACTGAGCGCCGATCGTCTGAATCACTTGCCGAATGTCTCGCCGAAGTGTCAAATCTCAAATCGACTGACAATACTTGCACAGCTTGATAACGGCCCTGATGGCGAGATACATCCGCGCGTAACTGACCGCAGCGCACAGGTGCATTCGGTGTTGTCAGCGTCAATATTGTATTGTATATCCTCAACAAATCAACGCCGACCTGCACCTGTGGGCTAATCTGGATACCAAAACATACCTTTAATCCCCTCTGGATCGGACATAAAGCCCAAATTGCGGTAAAAATCCACCACCTGAGGGTCAGCAAATAAGGTAATGTTGCTGATATCTTCACTGCGGAGTTTTTTTATGATGTATTTCATCAGCGCCTTGCCCATGCCTTTGCCTTGGTAGTCGGGATGAACTACCACATCCCAAAGCGTGGCATTAAAAGCATGGTCTGAAGTCGCTCTGGCGAAACCCACCAGCCGTCGCTGGCTGCCCCGCATCTCCCACATAGAGACGACTAGGAAGCTGTGCTGAATAGCTTTTTTGACTTTACGCAGGGGACGGCGGGACCAACCCACTGCATTACAAAGTTCTTCGAGTTCGTAGAGGTCAATGTCCCGATCGCAACTGAAAAAGATGCGAGCGTTGCCGCTGGCGGGTTTGCGAAACGTTGGGGAAAGCGGATCGCCTAACCCAACAGCCACATCTTCCTCAAAATCCGCTGTTTGGGGTACAGAGGCAGACTCAGAACTACTAAATAAGTTTTTCCAAAAACCCATGCAGGCGCGGTTAAGGTAGTAGAAGTTGGACGACGAGAAAGAGAACCCGACAGATAAACCCACTCCAATCGGCGTAGGATCAATTGCCGGTAGCCTCTTGAGGAACAGTTTACGGTACACTCATCTTACGCCGAAAACAGGGATTTGTCGTCCAACATTGAGTCTGCGCTTTTTTGATTCTGTCAAGTTTGGTAGAACTGTTCTGCTAGCCAGTGCCCGGACAACCCGCTTTTAAGGTAAAATTTGTTGCCTAACCAGGACAGAAGCATTTTGGGAAATGCTTCTTTTGAGTGCCGCCGATCGCGCCGGAACTTATACCCTTGGTGGAAAATACCACTGGAATGGCGCAACGGTGACATTCTCGTGATAAGTTCTCAGACAGATTTGACTTTTGCTTTTAGTGAGGAGACGGGCACAATTTAAGTCTAATCGTCGAATCGAAAATCCCATTGCCATAAGGCATGGAAGAGTCAATACCAGTATATCTCCCGCACCTTCTCCTCAATTATGGCTTCGGGTTTAAAACCATCTACACTAGAACTTCTCAAGCGCTTTAACCGAGCGTTTCCGCAGTTTTATGAGCAATTTGTCAGCAGCGAAATCCAGTTGCAAAACCTCAAATTAGCTTACCAACTTTACAAAACTCGGCAAGCAGTCATCGAAATCCGAGCCGAAGGTAACAAAAGTGCCCTGCATTTTGCTTACCGGAACCAGTCTTTTCTATTGAGCGATATTTTTGGAGTGCTCGCGGCCTACGGGCTGACGATTCACAGTCTGAGTCTGTACGGTCAAATTTACCCGCCGATGCTGGTATTTATCAAATTGGTCGTATCTCGCGGTGGCAAGGTACTGGCAGATAAAACAGCAGAAAACGTGTGTAGAGCCGTTCGAGAGGCATTGGCGGGGCATTTTGAGGTTGAAGAGATGTTGGCGGTGGAATTTAATTTAGACGCGGGTTTAGAAGATGTGGCAACTGAATTCTACGTCGATCCGGTTTTCCACTTGCCAGCTTTGCTGATTGAAGCAGATAATCAACCTGGACTTTTTTACAAAGTTATGTATGCCATCTGGCAAGAGGATTTGTTGGTCGTAAATGCTAATTTGCTGGTTTGGCGGGGGCGAACTCGCCTAATTCTCTACTTGTTGGGACCCAATGAAAGTTTAATTCCCGAGTATTTGGGGCAGAAAATCGCTGAGGGGGTGCGACAAAGATTGCTAGGCGAGCGATTTTAGGGCAAGCTGCCGATGCTCCCTAAATAACTAGATTTCTATAAGTAGACATTAGTTTGCAGAAGTTTTCCAGGGAGATAGGATAAAAAGCTCGGCAACATTGTTCATACAAACGAGTCTAGATAGCGGTTCTCATCAACATGGGAGACGCCCAAAGGATGTTGTCAAGCTTTTTAAGTTTTACAGCGCTTACTTACTTAAATAAGCTCGCGGGACTACACGCAAAAGTCGCAAATATCCGCCAAAATGCGCTCCATAAAATTACGTATCACCTCGCCAAAAACTAGGGAGAGGTAACGCTAGGTATAGAATTAATAGATTAAATAATTATTGAAGGCTAACAATTTAGTTGATTCAATAGTTGAATGTAGGAGGTACGATTTTAATTGGTAACTGGTCTACAAAAAAATATCTAATTTGACACTGAAATACCGAGGGTTTACGAGTTTCAAATCGCCTAAATATGGGGAAATTATTGGCGCAAAATGCCCTATAAAAATCGCGTTGATTTATGTTGCAATTGCGATCATACAGCAGACAGAAATTTGAAGACTGCAAAAAACATAGAAAGCTGGTTTGAAGGAATATTTATTCTAGGTCGATCGCATAAAAGGGCAAACTATGCCAATATTGCCCGTGCAGTGGACAAAAATCTTGTAACGTCCGCTTAAGACCGCGCGTTGCAGCAGGAAGTAAGCGGTAAATCGATAAAGTTGAGTCTTTTTGGCTTACTTATAGCGCTTCTTGGGTAGATGAGGTAAACAATTCAACTGAAAAAGCTTGAGAACACAGGGTTTCGGCCTACTCCCTCTTTCTGAGAAAGGCTATACATAGGTTTACATCGGTCTTATGGAGCGGGTAGGATAAAAGTATGGCAACAATCGACATCCTAGGGGTTCGGCACGCTTACGATTTGACGGCTCCGACTGCAACTTCCCCGGTTCTGGTATTTGTCCACGGCTGGCTGTTAAGCCGCCACTACTGGCAACCTTTGACCGATCGCTTGGCATCAAACTATCAGTGCCTTACCTACGATTTGCGGGGGTTTGGCGATTCTCAATCGGACGCAGGCGACGATCGCCCATGTTCCGAAGCGCTAAATTCCTGCTACACTCCCGCAGCTTACGCTCGCGATTTGGAACTTTTACTCGAAAAACTCGATATATCTTCTGCTTGGCTGGTGGGACACTCTCTCGGCGGTACGATCGCTCTTTGGGGAGCCAGCAAATTCTCCGATCGCGTTAAAGGCGTTGTCTGCATCAATGCAGGGGGTGGCATCTATCTTAAGGAAGAATTCGAGCGCTTTCGAGCGGTCGGCAAGCAGCTTGTGACAATGCGTCCCGGCTGGCTGCCTCGCTTGCCCTTAGCAGATTACCTGTTTGCCCGCGATTCTGTAGCCCGCTCGATCGGCAGATCGTGGGGAAGGCAGCGCTTAATAGATTTCGTGGGAGCTCATCCAGAGGCAGCTTTGGGGGCTTTGTTGGACTCGACCACAGAACCGGAGATTCACCTGTTGCCACAAATTGTGTCCCAACTCAAGCAGCCTGTTTATTTTATTGCCGGTACTAAAGACAAAATTATGGAACCAAAATACGTGCTGCATTTGGCTAGCTTTCACTGGATGTTCCAAGGTTGCGGCGAGAATGTCCTTCAGCTACCCGATTGCGGCCATTTGGCAATGGTGGAACAGCCGGATGCAGTGGCTAGTTACCTGCAAAATATTCTTAAAGAACACACTTAAAGGGCATTGCGTAAAGCAAAACCGAGGAATAGGGCATTGGGCAGATCTCCGGTTCGGGGAAGCGAAGCTTCCCAAATAGAAAGTTACAAGTTAAAAGTTAAAACATTTTTCCCTGTTCATTCCCTCCACATCGATCCGTAAAATCACGTACACAATCCGTAAAATCCCGTACACAATCTGTTGCTGAACTTCCTTCGCCTAAATCTGTTATCTTAAATAGATAACTCTGCCCGATCGCCCTTAAGGACAGAGCTTCTGACTCGATAGTGGCAAATTGTCTGAATACTAATTCTGCTTAAATATCTGTGCGCGTTAACCTCACCGATCGGCAACAACACATCCTTTGGGCAACGGTTCGCCACTACATAGCTACAGCGGAACCCGTTGGCTCAAAAGCTTTGGCTGACGAATTCAACCTCAGCGTCAGCCCAGCTACAATTCGCAATGCGATGGGGACTCTTGAAAAAGCTGGATTGCTTTATCAGCCCCACACTTCGGCAGGACGAGTCCCCTCTGACTCCGGCTACCGAATTTATGTAGACCAGTTGATTCAGCCGTCTGATACGCTGGCCCGCAAGGTGGAACAGGTACTAGACCAGCTCAATTGGTCGGACGGCCGCATGGACGCGGCACTCCGCGGCGCTGCTCAAATCCTGGCAACTATCAGCGGTTACATAGCCATGATCACCATACCCCAAACCAATATGGCTTGCTTGCGCCACTTGCAACTGGTGCAGCTAGAGCCGGGAAAGGTGATGCTGATCGTGGTGACGGATGCCTACGAAACTCAGTCGGTTTTGGTGCAGTTGCCTTTAGACGCAGAAGGTAACAGGCCTGATGTGGAAATCGTCGATCGCCAGTTGCAGATTTTGTCGAATTTTTTGAACAGCAAGTTGCGGGGACGATCGCTCTCGGAACTCTCGGCTGTAGACTGGAGCGAGTTAGACCGGGACTTTGAACTGTACGCTGAGTGGATGGGAACCATGCTGACTGCTTTGAGCAGCCGCCAAAGCAATCCAACCTACACGCGGATTCTGATCGGCGGTTTAGCAGAAGCGCTGCGCTTGCCTGAGTTTTCGCAGTTGCAGCAAGTTCAAACCCTGGTGCAATTGCTCGAACAAGAGCAAGAACTGCTTTGGCCTTTGATTTTTGAATCGCCTGAGTTGGACATCCCCGGGAAGCGGGTAACGGTGCGTATTGGTTCGGAAAATTCTTTAGAACCAATTCGTGGCTGTACTCTGATTTCTTCGACTTACCGCCGGGGATCAGTGCCGGTGGGTAGTGTTGGGGTTTTGGGGCCGACGCGGATGGTTTATGAAAATGCGATCGCGGTGGTGGAAGCTGCAGCCGATTATTTGTCAGAAGCTATTGGCGGAAATCGAGTGAGTTTTCCTGATGGCGATCGAGGGCGATCGGATCATCCTTTGTTAGATGCACCCTAATGTGAGATCCCCAAGCTTAACTGGCTTGGGGTTTTATTGTCTGTGGACGTACTCGCAACCTTTATCAACCGGGTTTTGTGACAAAAAACCTAGGCTTTTATCCCACATTCAGCACCCAGGGGTGTTACACAGTATAATTACGCAGAAAACTATATCCTTGAAGTAATAAATTATGCTTTTAAAGAGTTATTTATCCGTCAATATACGGTATAACAGTAGAATTTATAGTTTTATTGCTGGATCAAAATAAGTAAAAACCGATAGTGAGAGTTGAGGATGCGAAATGTGGGTTTTATACTATGTTTTGGGGTAAGAAACTAAAGCTTCGCGCTTGACCAGAGAGTTTCCTAAACAACCCGGTTTCTGCGTCCATGAGCGGCTCGGAAAGTGGCAGGAGTTACGGGGGAGCGACTTTCCAGCGCTTGGAAGAAAAAGATTGCGATGGCGAGCGATCGCGCATTTACAGAAAGTGGTCGCGGAGTGTTAATCAAATGGCAGGTTTAGCAGCCCAAACGATGAGTTTAGTTGCAAACCGGGTAGGGCGATCGCCCGCTCTAGGAATAGCTGCTGCGACAAATAAATTGAGGCGGCCCGAAGCCCGCGATCGTCGCTTCCCAAGGCAGCAGAATGTCAAAATATTAAGACATTTTAGAGAGATCGTCAAAAAGAACTAAAAAAGATTAGTGTTGATATGAAAGCAATATTTCTTTTGGGGATAGCCCGGGTTAGACAATTGCAAATAACTTGCAGTGAATTTGGCTTGATTGCCACTCCATAAAAAATTTAACCGCTGAGTTAAGATCGAAACGAAATTTAGGGAATTTTCTTTTAGCATTCAATGAAATCGACTGATAAAACTAAGAATACCTTTGCGATAACAACGCCTCTGTATTATGTAAACGATTTACCTCACGTTGGCAGCGCTTATACGACTATGGCTGCAGATGC
This sequence comes from Microcoleus sp. S13_C5, assembly GCF_036700845.1. NCBI lineage: Bacteria > Bacillati > Cyanobacteriota > Cyanophyceae > Oscillatoriales > Microcoleaceae > Microcoleus > Microcoleus sp. S13_C5. The sequence continues at coordinate 35,577 of NZ_JAUBPR010000030.1, read as the reverse complement.
CCTAGCCCGATTTGAGCGGCTGCGGGGCAAATCTGTTTTGCTGGTTACGGGGACGGACGAACACGGGCAGAAAATTCAGCGGACAGCCGAGAGTTTGGGACGATCGCCCCAAGCTCACTGCGATTCAGTAGTTCCTGCGTTTGAGGCGCTGTGGGAGCAACTCGACATCCAGTACGATCGCTTCATCCGCACAACTTCGCGACGCCACGAGTACATTGTCAAAGAATTTTTCCAGCGCGTCTGGAACTCCGGCGACATCTACTTGAACCAGCAACAAGGCTGGTACTGCGTCTCCTGTGAAGAATTTAAGGATGAACGGGAATTGTTGCCGGGAAATCGGTGTTCTGTCCACACCAGCAAGGAAGTTGAGTGGCGCGACGAGGAAAATTACTTTTTCCGTCTGTCGCGGTATCAAGACCAACTGCTGGCCTTGTACGCAGAACGTCCCGACTTCATCGCGCCGGAAAGCCGACGCAACGAAGTGCTCAGTTTCGTCAACTCTGGACTGCAAGACTTTTCAATTTCTAGAGTGAATCTCGAATGGGGTCTGCCAATGCCAGTTGACCCCAGTCACAGCATTTACGTCTGGTTTGACGCTTTGGTGGGATACGTCACCGCCTTGCTAGATCCGGACAGCGACCCGATGTTGGAGAATGCTTTATCTAAATGGTGGCCGATTGACTTGCACTTGATCGGCAAAGATATTCTTCGCTTCCACGCAGTTTACTGGCCGGCAATGCTGATGTCAGCGAATCTACCGATGCCGGGTCGCGTTTTCGCACACGGGTTTTTGACCAAAGACGGCAAAAAAATGGGGAAAACGGAGGGTAATACTTTAAACCCTGTCGAATTGGTCAACAAATACGGCGCTGATGCAGTACGTTACTATTTCCTCAAAGAAATTGAGTTCGGAGAGGACGGCGATTTTAACGAAACTCGGTTTATCAATATATTGAATGCTGAGCTAGCAAATGATTTGGGAAATTTGCTTAATCGTACCCTAAACATGGCTCGCAAATATTGCAGTGGCTGCGTACCAAATGTATTGGGAGAAAACATTGAGGGCGACAACCTTCTCAAGGCTATGAGCCTGGATTTGGGCGCTCAAGTAGCGGGTTTTTACGAAGAGTTGGCTTTTAGCAAGGCTTGCGAAGCCGTGCTTGCATTAGTTCGAGCCGGGAACAAGTTTATTGACGTGCAGGCACCTTGGAGTTTGTACAAGCAGGGACAGCTCGAAAGTGTTGAACAAGTGCTATATTCTGTTCTGGAATCTGTTAGACTAGCATCTTACCTTTTATCGCCGATTATTCCCAATATCAGCAACGCTATCTATCAGCAGCTAGGTTTTTCAATTGACTTTAACGATCGGGTTACAGTTAACAGTTTAGCGAATTTTGCAGCTCATGCTGCCTGGGGCGCTTTGCCTGCAAACCAAACTCTGGGGGAACCCCAACCTGTTTTTAAGCGGATCGAACTGCTGTAAACAGTACCTTCATAGTTGGCAGCCAGCGCTCTGGGTGTTATGACAGACTACGAATTAGCAGTTATTTCCTTACCAATCTTTCATAAAAATTGAGGCATAACAATCATGTTGAATAGAATAGAAAGCAACGACCTTTTTACGCCGGAACAGGTTCTAGAAAATCGCGGTCGAGTAGCAATTTTTATTGACGGTTCTAACCTTTTTTACGCGGCTTTGCAGTTAGGAATTGAGATTGATTACACTAAGCTGCTGTGCCGTTTAACTGCAGGTTCGCGGCTGCTGCGCTCTTTTTTCTACACGGGTGTCGATCGCACTAACGAGAAACAGCAGGGGTTTTTGCTGTGGATGCGCCGCAACGGCTACCGGGTGATTTCTAAGGATTTGGTACAGTTGCCTGACGGCTCTAAGAAGGCGAATTTAGATGTAGAAATCGCTGTGGATATGATGGCTTTAGTGGGGTCTTACGATACGGCGGTACTGGTGAGCGGTGACGGCGATTTGGCTTATGCTGTAGACGCTGTGAGCTATCGCGGTGTGCGGGTTGAGGTGGTGAGTTTGCGATCGATGACGAGCGACAGTTTGATTAATGTAGCCGATCGCTATATCGATTTGGAAATGATTAAGGACGACATCCAAAAAACATCGCGCCCTAATTATGCTTACCGCCCTTTGTCGGGTCTGAGCTTGATGGAGGAACACGACGACAGATAGGGATTTGGTAATCGGTAATGGGTGATGGTTAATGGGTTGAATTATTGAGAATTAGAAGTTAAAAATTTAGACAAAGCATGATACATTTTTAATTTTTGATTAATTGTTTTTCAAGACCCAATTATCAATTACCCATTACCCATTACCAATTCCCAATTACCAATGATTAATCTTAAATCCAAAATTCCCAATCTCAAATCCCCAAAATTAATGCTGCTATTTTTAGCCGCACTGATTTTGGGGATTGGTGCTTGTGCCGCTCCGCAAGAGACTCAAAAAAACAAATTAGCTGAGGATCTCAAAACTGCTCAACAGTCAAACAGCACTTTAACTTTGAACAAAGTAACCCTAGAACAAGCAAACGAAAAGGGCGAGACGTTCTGGAAAGTAAACTCGCAAAATGCCGTTTACAGCAAAGACCAAAAAATAGTTAACGTTCAGAAACCAGTGGGCAAATTGTTTCAGGACGGCAAAGAAATTTACGACATTCAGGGAGAAACGGGGCAGGTATTTCAAGAAGGAAATCAGGTTTTTCTCAAAGGTAACATAGTGGCTACTGACCTGAAAAATGGAGTGGTATTGCGGGGCAATGAGTTGGAGTGGCGGCCGAAGGAAGATGTTTTAGTTGTCCGCAATAATTTGACGGGAGAAAACAAACAGGTGACTGCTTCAGCGAAGGAAGCGCGGGTTTTCAGCAGGGCTAAGAGGATGGAGTTATTCGGTTCTGTGGTGGCAAATGTTAAAGAGCCGATTTTGCAATTGCGAACCGAGCACTTAGTGTGGTTTGTGGATCAACAAAAGGTAAACAGCGACAAACCGACTCAAATTGACAGATACAAAGATAAAATAGTCACAGACAGCGGTTTTGCCGACCAAGTAGATGTAGACTTAAAAACCAAGATTGCGACGCTGACGAAAAACGCTCAGTTGATGCCATCAGACCCGCCACTGCAAATAGAAAGCAGTTTGATGAGTTGGAATTTTCCAGCGCAATCTGTGGTATCGCCTGGGCCTGTGAAGGTTTTTCACCGCGTGGAAAAGGTGACGATGACTGGCGATACGGGCAGGGGAGATTTAGAGAAAAAAGTTTTTTATTTGACGGGCAATGTGGTAGGAATTGGGGAAAAACGTCAAGCTCAATTAAATACCGATCGAGTAACGTGGTATTTAACTAATCAGACTTTTGATGCGGAAGGAAATGTGGTATACCGGCAGCTAAATCCGGTGTTTAATTTGACTGGGCCGAGGGCAGCGGGAGAGCTGAAAAATCAAACTGTGATTGTCAAAGGCGACGGGGGCGGCGGCCAAGTGGTTACGGAATTTGTACCGGACGAGTACAAGAAAACCTTGGGACAGTAGATGGGATTGCAACCGCAGATGTCGGCAGATGAACGCAGAGGAACGCAGATATAATGAAGCTTGGATTGAGTAAGGAGGAGTTGGGATGACGACAATTTTAGAAAAAGTTAGAACGGCTCGATGAACCTATCTTAATTGACGAGCTGAGTTGGAGAGAGTTTAAAGTGGTTGAACAGTTACTCTCACGCCCAGGGGTGAGATTATCGTTTTTAGATGGGGTACTGGAGATTAGACGTATGCCTGGAGAAAAACATGAAACGATTAAAGAACGAATTGGTTCTCTACTAGATCTTTATCTGCTTCAAATGGGAATTGATTATCAGCCTACTGGTTCGATGAAGCTGGAAAGTCCATCGGGTTGGTGAAGCGAGAAGCTGATAAATCCTATCAATTGGGAGCTAATCGAGAATTTCCTGATTTGGCGCTGGAAGTGGTGGTGACTAGCGGCGGTATTAACAAGTTGGAAGCTTACAAACGCCTGGACATTCCTGAAGTCTGGTTTTGGGAAAATGGTAGGCTGCGTTTGTATTCGTTGGGAACTGATGGATATGCAGAGGTCGATCGCTCTCAAGTTCGGCCAGACTTAGATATTGTATTATTGGCGCGGTGTATCAATATTGAAAATCACCTTCAGGCCATGCGGGAATTCAGGCAAGCTACTCAATAGAATTTGATTGTGCAATTAAGTTTGTCCTCATGACTTCTGTCTTTTCTTAAAGCTTTTAGTTACTAAGGACTAAAGTTCCTTACTACAACACATCCCAACGGGCAGCATACACTGCAATATGGGAGCGAAGTCGATCGTCCGAGACAGTAGTAAGTAAAAATACTTGGCAGAGTGACAACGTCTGTGAAACCTTGATGGTAAAAGCATTAAAGCCCCTGAACCTCAAAAAAGATAGGGGATTATTGACAGGCTTATTGACTCATAAGATCGTCCAAGCTCACCTTGAACATGATTCAAGGGATCTCGCCACTCTCTTTTATTGACTCACACCCGCAAAGATATTTTCGCTGGGTCAATCAACTCAAAACCTTGACGCAGCTTTGTTTTTAACCTGGTTGTCGCCCCGTCAAACTGTTGAGTTTAGGGTTGATTTAGGGACTATGGACGATCGACTATTAACCTATTGTACATCTAGGTTGCCATTTCCTCTATTTGATAATCCTTGTGGGACGGGGCAGAGAGTCCCTTGAAAAAAAAGCGCAATTTAGCTGGCGTAAGCTTAAGAGTTACGCATAGAACCCCCAAACCCTTTTTCCAAGAGGGCTTTCAAGTTCCCCCTTTTTTAGGGCAGCACGGGGAAGCTGGGTTTCAGACCTTATAGTTCGTAAGTCCTGACTATAATTGTATGCTTAGATCAATTAGTATTGAGGTCAAGACCTACAAGTGAATGAAGGTGTACTCAATATCCATGAAATCTGGAGGTAGGCTTACACTGCAACCCCAAGCAAAATATAGCATTTGACATTTATGGAGATTTCCTATCAAATGGGGGATATGTTTTTTTTCATAAATTTGCAAACTGTATCAGTATTAGCCGATCATTTCAGCCCCGTTATTCAACAATAAGATATCATTAAAAAATTGGCGTTCAAGAGAGACGAAATCAAGAATTTCCCTATATCTGACTTTAAATCACTAAGGGTGAGCGACTGTTGTTATTGAAATAATCCACATACTAAAATGACTCCGCCATGACACTAATCGCAAGTGAGAATGAACTTGCAAAAAGCCCTCAAAAAATCCCGCTGCGCCTCGTCTTAGTCGTACCATTTGTCCTGCAAATCTTTGCCGCTGTGGGACTGACAGGTTGGCTCTCGCTACGCAACGGCAAAACTGCCGTCAACAACGTTACTACCCAATTACGAACAGAGGTAGTCGCCCGCATCAATCAACAATTAAACACTTACTTGGAAACGCCCCATTTGGTCAATGCCATCAGCGTCGATGCCATTCGCCGCTTTAGATTATGGAATCCAGACAATATGGGTTCTATGAGAAGCTATTTCTACTGGCAGCTCAAGCAATTTTCCACTGTTAGTTACATCAGTTTTGGAGGGGAGAAAAAAGAATACGCGGGTGCTGGATATAAGGATGATGGCAGTGTGGTTATTGAAATAACCGATCGCTCTACTAATTTTATCAATACTATAATCAAGGTAGATAGAGAGGGCAACCCGACTCTGTTTAAGGAAACCCACCCAGACTACGATCCCCGTATTCGACCCTGGTATCAAGCTGCAAAAGTTGCCGGCAAACCCCAATGGAATAAAATTTATCAATATTATATTCAACCTAGCCTAGGAATCTCCGCTAGCCAACCTGTTTACGATAAAAATGGCATTTTTAGAGGAGTTGTAAGTACCGATCTATTTCTCTCAAAAATCGGCGACTTTCTCCAAACTTTAAAAATTGGTAAATCGGGAAAGACTTTCATCATCGAACGATCGGGCTTGCTAGTGGCTTCTTCCACCGCAGAGAAGCCATTTATTAACAGCACAGATGGCAAAAAAACGCAAAGATTAAAAGCGATTGAAAGCAGAGTACATTTGATCAAGGGTACAGCGCAGCATTTAATAGAACGCTTTGGTAACTTCACCGAAATTGACAGCAACCAGCAACTAGACTTCATGCTAGATGGTCAGCGGGAATTTGTGCAAGTATCCCCATTCCAAGATGGTAGAGGTCTTGATTGGCTGATTGTTGTAGTCGTTCCAGAAGCCGACTTTATGGAACAGATTAATGCCAATACCCGCAGCACTATCCTACTCTGCGTTTTAGCGTTAGTGCTAGCGACGTTGTTAGGAATCCTCGCCTCCCGCTGGATTACCCATCCTATTTTTCTTTTGAGTAAAGCGAGTAAAGGGATGGCTAGCGGTCAATTAAACCAAAAAGTAGACGTAAATGGGATAGATGAACTGGGAGTTCTCGCTCTATCTTTTAACCAAATGGCACAGCAAGTGCGCGAGTCTTTTGCTGCTTTAGAAAAGACCAACTCAGAGCTAGAAAATCGAGTAGAAGAACGAACAAGTGAGCTAAAAGAGGCAAAAATTGCCGCTGATACTGCTAACCATGCCAAGAGCGAATTTCTCGCCAATATGAGCCATGAACTCCGCACACCCCTGAACGGAATTCTAGGATACTCTCAAATTATGGAACGCGATAAAACTATCACTCCTAAACAAAAAGATGCTATCCACATTATTCACCATTGTGGTTCACACTTACTCACTCTGATTAACGATATTTTAGACATTTCTAAAATTGAAGCCAGTAAAATGGAACTTTACAGTTCTAGTTTTAATTTTTCTTCTTTTTTGCTCGGGGTTGTGGAAATGTGCCGCATCAGAGCCGAACAAAAAGAAATTACGTTTAATTATCAAGTCTTAAATCAACTTCCTAACGCTGTCAATGCTGATGAAAAACGACTGCGGCAAGTTTTAATTAACCTTTTGGGTAATGCTATTAAATTTACAGACAAAGGAGGTGTTATTTTTAAGGTAGGCGTAATAGGTACGGGGGAAGAATCTGACCAATCACAACTTACTAAAATCCGTTTCCATATCCAAGATACGGGGATTGGAATGGCACCAGAACAGTTAGGAAAAATATTTTTACCGTTTGAACAAGTCGGAAATAGCCAGCAGAAGGCAGAAGGCACTGGGTTAGGATTAGCGATCGCACAGAAAATTGTTCAACTGATGGGAGGCGAAATAAAAGTCGAAAGTATACTCGGTCAAGGCAGCATTTTTTACTTTGATTTAGAGTTGACTCAATCATCGGAATATATTGAGTACAGTTCGAGGGATAATTCAATCAATTTAACGGGATTTAAAGGAAATAAAAATAAAATTATGATAGTAGATGATCGTTTTGAAAATCGAGGTTTTCTTATAAGTCTTTTAGAGCCACTAGGTTTTCAAATCATGGAAGCTTGTGATGGAAAAGAGGGCTTAGATAAAGCTGCTGAGTTTAAACCCGATCTGATTATCACAGACTTAGTGATGCCAGTAATGGATGGATTTGAAATGTCGCGGCGCTTCCGAAAGTCATCAGAGTTTAAGGATGTAATATTGATAGCATCCAGCGCCAGCGTGTTTGAATTCGATCGGCAAAATAGCCAAGAAGCAGGTTGTAACGAGTTCCTGTCAAAGCCTATCCAAGTAGAAGAATTGTTAGAAGTATTAAAGATTTACTTGCAAATAGAATGGATTTACGAGCAACCTGGGGATTTGGCAAACCAAGAGCAGGAAGGTTTCACTGATTTATTAAACGTTCAGAGTGGTGAGCTTGTGATACCGCCATCAGCAGAGCTGGTAGCGCTGTTTAATGCAGCTCGGATCGGCGATATTGAAGTGGTTGAGCAGGAAGCCAATAGAATAAAGCAGATAGACGGCAATTATCTACCCTTTGCTAATAAAATATTGCAATTTGCGAAAAATTTTGAAGAAAAAGAACTACTAGCTTTTGTAAAAAAACATTTGGGGGAATAAAATGGTCAACCAAAAAGACAATGTAATTTTAATTGTTGACGATAACCCGAATAACCTCAAACTTCTGTTCGATTTTTTGAAGGAGTCAGGCTTCAAGGTTTTAGTAGCTAAGGATGGGGAAAGTGCTATTGAGAAGTTACAAGAAGTTTCGCCAAATATCATATTGTTAGATGTGATGATGCCGGGGATAGATGGCTTTGAAACCTGCTACCGCTTAAAAGCATCGGTGGCAACGAAAGATATCCCTGTGATTTTTATGACATCTCTTACGGATCGCGTGGATAAGGTTAAAGGTCTGTCAATGGGGGCAGTAGATTATATCACCAAACCCTTTCAGCAAGAGGAAGTCCTAGCCCGCGTGCAACTACACCTGAGACTGCGAAATTTGACCAAGACGCTGGAAGAGCAAAATGTGCTTCTCAAAGAGGAAATTGAAGCGCGAAGAGAGGCGGAAGCAGCCTTGCAGAAACTCACTTCTGAGTTAGAGCAACGGGTGGCTTCTCAAACGGCTGAACTTAGACAAGCCTGCAACGAGCTTCAACAGGCTCAAGTTCAGTTGTTGGAAAGAGAAGAAAAATTAGGACATGATGCTTTTCACGACGCACTAACGGGTTTGCCTAACCGCGCTTGGTTTATGAATCGGCTGCAACAGGCGATCGACTTGTCGTACAGACAGGAAGATTATTTATATGCGGTGCTATTTATTGACCTAGATCGCTTTAAAGTAGTGAATGATAGCCTCGGACATTTGGTTGGGGATGAATTACTAAAAAGCATTGCTCGTCAACTGCAAGTTTGTTTACGCCATACAGATGCAGTTGCGCGGTTTGGAGGAGATGAATTTGTGATATTGCTGGAAGATATTAAAGATATTGATGAACCAAACAGGGTGGCTGAACGCATCCAAAATCAATTAAGGCAGCCGTTTAATTTGAATGATTATGAAGTATTTACCGAGATCAGCATTGGAATTATCGTTAGCACAATGGGTTACGATCGCCCCGAAGACGTGCTCAGAGATGCGGATATAGCAATGTATTATGCTAAAGCTCAAGGCAGAGGGCGTTACGAAGTTTTCGATCCAGCGATGCAAACTGTGGCGATGACGCGCTTGCAGTTGGAGAACGACTTGAGAAGGGCGATCGCGCTACAAGAATTTTGCGTTCACTACCAGCCAATTGTCTCCCTTTCTACGGGGAAAGTGAGTGGCTTTGAAGCTTTGGTGCGCTGGCATCACGCATCTGGCATTATCTACCCGCCTGCCGAGTTTATCCCTGTGGCTGAAGAAACTGGTTTGATCAATGAACTGGGGTGGTGGGTCTTGCAGGAAGCTTGTCACCAGATCAGTATTTGGCAGCAACAGTTTCCCCAAACACCTCCCTTGGCGATTAATGTCAATCTTTCCGGCGTGCAGCTCAAGCAAGCAAACCTACTCAATCGAATTGAGGAGATTTTGCAGCAGACTGGCTTTCCAAGTTACTGTCTAAAACTAGAGATTACTGAAAGTTGCATTTTAGAAACAGTATCCAGGGAAGAAAAGATGTTGAAGCAGCTAAAAGCTCTAGGCCTTATGTTGTGTATCGACGACTTTGGCACGGGCTACTCTTCTTTAAGCCGCTTACACGAGTTTCCCATTGATACCTTAAAGATTGACCGCTCTTTTGTTAGCCGCATTGGATCAGACAAAAGTGGCGTAGAAATTATCCAGACAATTGTGACGCTGGCTCGCAGCCGAGGTATGGATATCGTTGCAGAAGGCATAGAAACGCCAACACAGCTACAGAAACTGCGAGAGTTAGGGTGTGAGTTGGGGCAAGGATATTTATTTTCTAGGCCTGTAGACAGCGAAAAGGCAACCGAACTATTAGGCATAAAGGTAGGTCTAGCAAGCGGGCCTGACATCTAGTTTAGCCGCAATAAATTTTATGAATCTCTTGTGGGACAGGGCCAAAAGCCTACTCTCATCATCATGCGAACTCAATTATGCTGGGAATTAATAGTTAGTTTGGGTGGGATTTTTGATATTTTATGAATTAATAAAATTTAGCTGATGCCCGAACGTTAATTTTTAGGAATTCCTAACGGGTTTATGCTCAGTAACACAGAATTTCCGATATTTTGATTCACTATTGTCTCGGGCGATCGACTTCGAGTCGCACTCTTGCAGTGGATGCTGCCCCTTGGGGGGTGCGGAATCGGGGATTCTGCGGATTGAGTATCAAAAGCTATCTAACGCCACACTCGCCTTAAATTCAATACAAATCCTGGCAATACGTCTTCCCCGGATAACTCGGCAGGATTGATTAATATTTCTACTTCTACTTGTTGTCGATAAATCTCTACCTGCCGGTTTTGCGGGTCAATCAACCAGCCCAATCTTGCGCCGTTGTCGATGTATTCCCGCATCTTAGTTTGAAGGGTGGAGAGACTATCAGATGCGGATCGCAATTCTACTACAAAGTCTGGACACAGAGGAACGAAGCCTTGGCGCTGTTTTGGAGTTAGTGCCTCCCAGCGAGTTTTACTCACCCAGGAAGCGTCGGGAGAACGGCGAGCACCGTTAGGAAGGATGAATCCCGTAGAAGAGTCAAAACCTTCTCCTAAATCTTCGTGTGTTTCGCACCAGTTGCCGAGTTGCGTACTGATACTAAGGTTTCTCTGGCCTGATTCTCCTCCTGTGGGTGGATTCACTATTAATTCTCCTGCTGCGGTTCTCTCTAATCTCAAGTCGGGATTTGCCAATGCTAGGGCCTCGAATTGCTCGCTACTGACAACAATCCCGATCGCCTTTGGCAATTCTATAGATATGGTTTCTGATTGAGTAATTGTTTGTACCATATTTAATTACAGGCTTTTTTACGTATAAACTGGCAACAATAAAAGAGTTAAAGTTTAATAGTTATTACATCTTCCACTAATACTAATAAACGAAGATCGGGGTGGGTGGGGGCTGGTTTACGAGATTATCGGTGGTCGGCAATTATTTAGTGAAACCAGCCCCTACTTTTTACAACTGTCCGAAACCTTTTTTAGGCTTATCTTTTTTCTTTTTCTTCTTCTGCTGGGCACCCATATAGCCACGGGAACCAGGCTGCATTCCGGGGCCGCCCATTCCTGGCATTCCGGGCATTCCCGGCAATCCTCCCATTCCTGTAAAGTTGCCTTGACTCATTTGCTGCATCATAGTACGCATTTTCTGGAAGTCGCTGACCAGCTTGGTTACGTCGTTTTCAGCGTAGCCTGCGCCTTTGCCGATGCGGCGGCGGCGGGATGGAGAACTCGCTAAAAGTTCGGGATTGCGGCGTTCTTCAACTGTCATGGAATTAATCATGGCTTCGGTGCGTTTTAGCTGCACTTCTCCCTGTCGCATTTGTTCGTCTGAGAGTTTGTTCATCCCCGGAATCATTTTCAGGATGCCGCCGAGGGAACCCATATTTTTTAACAGTCTGGTTTGTTTGAGAAAGTCGGTAAAGTCAAACTTTGCCGTGAGCATTTTCTCTTGCATTTTTTCGGCATCGGCGATGTCGAATTCTTCTTGCGCTTTTTCTACGAGGGTCAAGACATCGCCCATTCCGAGTATTCTCGATGCCATGCGATCGGGATAAAATGGTTGCAAAGCTTCCACTTTTTCGCCGACGCCGACAAATTTAATCGGCGCGCCGGATATTTGCCGCACGGATAAGGCTGCACCGCCACGACTATCACCGTCTAATTTGGTTAAGATTGCGCCGGTAATGCCGATTTGTTCGTGAAAGGTGCGGGTTAAATTTGCTGCTTCTTGGCCGGTCATGGCATCAACAACTAACAGCGTTTCGTGGGGTTGTATTGTTTGTTTGATGCGGGCCAATTCTGCCATCATGTCTTGGTCGATTTGCAGGCGGCCTGCGGTATCGACGATGATGGTATCGATGCCAATTTGTTTGCCGTGTTCGATGCCTTGGCGGGCAATTTCTACGGGGTCAATGTCTTTGCCTAATTCAAATACTGGTACGTCGATTTGTTTGCCGAGAGTGAGCAATTGGTCGATCGCGGCTGGTCGATAAATGTCGGTTGCGACTAGCAGTGCGGTACGATTTTGTTTGCGGAGGTGCAGCGCTAGTTTGGCGGTAGCTGTGGTTTTCCCGGTTCCTTGCAAACCTGCCATCAGGATAACTGTGGGCCCGGAGTCGGCGGTGGCGAGGGGTACGTTGGTTTCCCCCATGACGCGCACGAGTTCGTCGTGGACGATTTTGATAAATTGTTGGTCGGGACGGACGCCTGAAACGACTTCTGCTCCTTGTGCTTTTGCCGCTACCTCTCCGATGAAGTTTTTGACGACTTGGAGGTTGACATCGGCTTCCAGGAGGGCGCGGCGGACTTCTTTGAGCGCGTCTTGGATGTTGGACTCGGAGATTTTATTTTGTCCGCGCAGTTTTTTCCAGGTGGATTCGAGTCGATCGGCAAGGGCTTCAAACATAGGGCATTGTTGGCTAGTCAGTCTTTTTAATTTTAAGGCTAAATGCGGATGTTTGGATTAATGTTTTGCTAATTTTTGAATAATCCTTTCAGGGCGGGCTAGGAGCAACGGCCCACAAGAAAATTCATATATTGTGGAACAGGCATCTTGCCTGTTATTAAAACTGCTGCCACAAAATTCATATATTGTGGAACAGGCATCTTGCCTGTTCCTAAAACTATTGCCCTAAAATTCATATATTGTGGAACAGGCATCTTGCCTGTCCTTAAAACTGCTATAAAATGTGAGTTTTTATGTATTCTGCGATCGCTACTTGGACTGTGAAGATGGTGCGATCGCCTTTTTCGACTTTTTCAATTAATGACCTCCGTCTCAAGGATGCGACGGCTTTGAGGAATGATGAGCCAAAAAAATCTCTAAAGGGATAAATGTTTTAATATCAATTCTGCAAAGTACGGTTGCGTATAGATTGATTGCCCGCTATCTGTAAGGACACGGCAGTGCCGTGTCCCCTACCCGGAACCCGCTCTATAGCCCGTCTAATTCCCTACAAATAACTAAGCCAAAAACTGGAATTGAGAACCGTTAACTGCCAATGCAAAAGGACTCGCTTGTTCAAATGCACCAGTAAGTTCAAAGCTGTTGGTATTTAAAACTATCCCCACAATCTGTCCGGTAGTTATGTTTTCAATCACCATGTCGTTGATAATTCCGTCGTTATCGTAAGCAATCAAATTGTCGTCTTCAAAGAAAAGGTCTTGTTCTGTTAAACCATCCGTCAAACCGATGCGATCGCCCTCGTCAAAGTTAAAATCGGTAACGACATCTGCTCCATTTATACCAAATGCTTCATCGTTGCTTCTGAGCACGAATATATCAGCACCGAGGCCTCCCGTGAGCACGTCAACTCCCCGATCGCCTGCTAAGAAATCGTTGCCGTCATTGCCGTCTAAATCGTCGTCTCCTTGGCCTCCCCGCAGGATATCGTTCCCGGAGCCTCCAAAGATAATGTCGTTTCCGGCGTCGCCCCTAACTACGTCGTTGCCATCATTTCCATCCAGGCGATCGTCATCTTTCCCGCCGTAAATTATGTCATTTCCGCCGCCACCACCGATAATATCATTGCCGTTATTTCCTAACAGACGTTCGTTGGAATCCGACGAACCTCCTATAGTATCGTTGCCGTCAAGTCCCCAAACTCCCCAGGGAAAAGACGACAAATTTCCATTCTCTACGTCAATCTCATCGGGTGTAGCGAATCCCAAAAGACGTGGCCCGCCGCCAGCAAATACAGGAAATCCCGTCACATCGCCAATGAGATTGTTAACCGTTAAAGCCATAACTATGTCCTTTCAAAAATCCTGTTAGCTGTATTAGACATTTTAATTATTTGCTTGCCAAATAGCAAGTATGTTTGTATTTCTGCCACAACTTTTATTTCCTAAATTAATGACAAGCAGCCTGCTGGCTTATAGTCAATTACCAATTACCAATACTTCGGCTACGCGATCGTATAACTTACCAATTCCCAATTCCCAATTACCAATTACCAGGGCTGTGCTTCCTTCAACCCAAATCTGCTATAGAGCTCGCCTCTGAGTCAAATAGCATGAGTTGCTGACACTATCCGCTACTGTCTACCGCTTATAATGGGTGTTACCCCCCAGGCGGTAAACAGGTTAATATCACCTATAACGTCGAGACTGAGAGGTTGTTTGTGAATAAAAGTAAAAGTCCCTGGGCCCATCGTCCGAGAAAAAACCCAGTTTCCGATACCCATACACAAACTTTACAAACAGGATATAAGCTCTTTACAAAGCCATAATCGCCGATCGCTGACATTTTTTGGCAAAATCCACTGCTTTCAGGTGTTTTACTCATGTCTACTCCTAAATCTTCCCATCAAAACAACAACTCCGTAAAATCACTGCCAGCGACAGATATCGTCCCAACAAAGCAAGACAGTAACAATCTGCCCAGCGAACCAAGTATAGAACAACTACTGGAAGCTTTGGCGGGCCAAGTACCCAGTCAATCTTCTGAAATAGAACGCTTGAAAACATGGAAACAAGATTTACAGCGATTGTTTCAATTTCTCGGCGATCGCCGCGTTTTAATCGCAGTAATGCAACCAGGAACTTTTGCCCTGCGGTACGCTAACGCAGCATTTTGCCGCTTGGCCGGTTGGGAAGAAACGTCCTTGGCAACTCAATCTATCAACGGTTTGTTTGCAGAAACCGACATCACTCTGCTGGAAATGTTCGAGGATGGGGACGGTAAAACAGCAGAACAATTGTACCGCCGCCACCTTTTGCACTGGGTATTTAAGCAATATTATCAAATTGACATCGACGGTTTGCGGGTGCTAGACGAACCGGTCACGGCCAGTGTAAAAAACCCCAAACACCGAGAACCCAGATTTATAGAATTTTGGCTGGGTTCGGAACAGTTAAAAATTACTCGAATTGACTCAAAAATAGATGAATTTGCGGATGTTTCTTTAAGATTAATGCCTGTTGCGGAACGGGAAGCTTGGCTGATGCAGCCGAATCAACTGGAAAATTTAGCCGATCGATTGCAGTTGGATAATTACCGCGTAGAAGGTTTGCTGGTGTTAGAAGGTTTTGATGTCACCGTACAGGAGCAAATTCGGCGGCTGACTCAGTTATTGATCGATCAAGATTCGATGCTGCGGCCAGACAAATTTGAGAAAATCGATCGGTGTTTGCGATCGCTCTTCAATGCTGACGGCACTTTGCTGCTGCGGCCCGACGGCGAACAGGTACAGCTATTAGTTGCAAAAGACGGCCAACATTTGCAGCCGATTCTTTATTCAATGCACTCCCTAGAAGCTTCTCACTTTTTGAAGGCGACAGCAGCAAATCAAGTTTGGAACGTGCCAGACTTGCGTAGGGAGTGCGAAACCGAGTGCGATCGAACTTTGCGGAGAATGGGAACTCGATCGATGCTGCTGGTGCCCCTGGTAGTCAAATCCGTCACCCGCGAGGGGCGCGGGCAGCGGATTTTGGGTGTTGTCGGGCTGTTGTGCGATCGGCCAAACCACTTCAACGGCATTGACGCTCAACACGCCCAAGAACTCATTCCCGCCTTCATTGCAGCCCTGCGGCAAGCCATCCAGGAGCGGTTTACCCACATTCACAATATCCACCCCGCAGTCGAGTGGCGGTTCGCCCAAGAAGCAGAAAGGCGAAGTTGGGGACTACCTCCAGAAACAATCGTATTTGCGGACGTTCATCCGCTGTACGGAATTTCGGACATTCGCGGTTCTAGCGACGAAAGAAACCGAGCCATTCAAACTGATTTGCTCGAACAATTCCGCTTAGGTTTAGTCATAGCTGATGCCGTTTGCCAAACACAAACTACTCACCTCGGCGAGCAACTGAGGCTCGACTTGCTCGACTACATCCAGCATTTAAAACAAAAAGTAACAGTCGATATGGAGGTGCGAGCCGCCGAGTATTTAAACGAGCATTTAGAAGTATATTTTGACTATTTTGTGCAGTGCGGGCCCAAGGTTCAGGCAGCCGTTGAAGCTTACCAAGCAGCCTGTGAAAATGAACATAACTGCGTTTACAGCGATCGCAACCGCTACGACCAAATGCTGAACTTAATCAGCACCAAACTCCAAGAAACCTGGGCCCGCTGGCAAGAAAAAATGCAGCAAATTTTGCCCCACTACTGCGACATCGAATGCACCGACGGGATGGATCACATGATTTATGTAGGAAAATCGATCGACCCCAAATTCAGCCAGTTTCACCTGCACAGTTTGCGGTACGAACAACTGCGAGCAATTTGCGATTGTGGCCGCACAGTTTTTCGCCTGCAAGCCGAGTCTCAAATCAACATGGAACTCGCACATTTAGTCTTAGTGCAGAATACCACGATCGACATTTTTCACAACGAAAATACCGAAAAAATGTTTGATGTCAAAGGCACTCGTGACATCCGCTACGAACTTGTAAAAAAGCGGATAGAAAAAGCCGTTGACAAAGACGCACAAGAGCGGATTACCCAGTCGGGGATGTTGACTGTTGTTTATTCTACCGAGGAGGAGTGGGAAGAATATCAGCAATACTTGCGCTACTTGTCTCGCGAAGGTTGGGTAGAGCCAAAAGTTCAGACTGGCATGGTAGAATCACAACAAGGAGTTAGCGGTTTAAAATTTGCCCGCGTGCGTATTTTGCCTGAACCGGAATCTATTTCTACTATCTGTGAAGTTACGGTAGTCAGCGATTGAGAACTCGTTCAATTGCCTATTTTAGGCGGAGTGCGATCGCTCCCATCTCCTGCTGTTTTAGGCGGAGTGCGATCGCTCCCATCCCCCTGAAAAATGGTGCAGCGAAAGCATCCGGGACTCACACACAAGACCAATATTTCATTTATGATGTTTGTTGACACCAACGACAAAGCCCACATTTTCACTTAGTGTATATTCTGTGTGATTGGAAATCGCCAAATACACGATCAGAATCACACAAAATTCAGATTAAGTAGTGTTAATCTAATGATAATTAGATCCTGTAATTTATAACTTAAGTTATGTTAACCTTATCCGAATACCAAATAAATTCTACTCTGCACGAAGGCGTCGAAACAATAGTCTATCGCGGACAAACACCGACAGACGCGCCCCCAGCAATTCTGAAAGTCCTCAAAGCCGAATATCCCACCCTCGAAGCCATTACCAGGCTCAAACACGAATATCAAATTCGCCAAAATTTAGACAGCGAACAAATCGTCAAAGCCATCAGTCTCGAAACATTTGACCACCGATTCGGAATCGTTTTAGAAGACTTTGGCGGCGAATCCCTCGCAAAACTGTTGGAAAGAGGAACCTTGAGCCTGGAAGCCAATTTAAACATCGCCATCCAAATAGTCAAAGCGTTACAATACCTGCATTTTTATCACATTATTCACAAAGACATCAAACCCAGCAATATTATAATTAACTCGCAAACAAAACAAGTAAAAATCACCGACTTCGGCATTGCTACAAAACTCAACAAAGAAAATCCGCAATTTAACAATCCCAACTCAGTCGAAGGCACATTAGCCTATATGTCACCCGAACAAACCGGGAGAATGAACCGCACCCTCGACTACCGCACAGACTTTTATTCCCTTGGCATCACATTATATGAAATGCTGACAGGAAAATTGCCTTTCTGGAGCAACGATCCCTTAGAAATAGTTTACAGCCACATCGCAGTTCAACCAATATATCCCCATCAAATCAATTCAGAAATACCTGTCGCCATCTCAGAGATAGTGATGAAATTGATGGCAAAAAATGCCGAAGATAGATATCAAAGTGCGGTCGGCTTGTTAGCCGACTTAGAAATTTCTTTGCATCAGTTAGAAACCACCGGACAAATTGCCGACTTCATCCCCGGACGCTTAGATATTCTCAGCCAATTGTTAATCCCCCAAAAATTGTATGGTCGGGAAAATCAGGTAAATGAATTGCTAGCAGCATTTGAACGTGTAAGAGCAGGTTTAGCCAACAATTTGTCAGAAAAACCAGCAACCTTAGAACAAAATTCGCCCGCATCAGGAAGCAGCGAATTAATGCTAGTATCAGGCTACTCAGGCATCGGTAAATCAGCCGTAGTAAATGAAGTTAGCAAACCAATTACCAGGTCAAAAGGTTACTTCATCAGCGGCAAATTTGACCAATTAAAACGCAACATTCCGTATGCCTCATTAATCCAAGCATTTAACTCCTTGCTGCGACAATTACTAACTGAAAGTGCACTTTCCTTAGAAATATGGCGCAATAAAATTTTAACAGCAGTGGGAACAGACGGTCAAGTAATTGCCGACGTAATTCCAAAAGTTGAATTAATCATCGGCAAACAGGCAGAAGTCCCAGAACTCGCTCCTGTAGAATCCCAAAATCGATTCAATCGGGTATTCAAAGAATTTATTCGCGTTTTCGCCCAAAAAGAACACCCCCTAGTTATCTTTTTAGACGATTTGCAGTGGGCAGATTCAGCAACATTAAAGTTGAT
This sequence comes from Microcoleus sp. S13_C5, assembly GCF_036700845.1. Lineage (NCBI taxonomy): Bacteria > Bacillati > Cyanobacteriota > Cyanophyceae > Oscillatoriales > Microcoleaceae > Microcoleus > Microcoleus sp. S13_C5. The sequence goes on along the minus strand of NZ_JAUBPR010000030.1, from coordinate 17,036 downwards.
GCAAATACTGATCACTGACCCTGACCAAGAATATTTGTTGCTAATCGGTGCCTATCGAGACAATGAAGTTAGTCCGACCCACCCCTTAATTCAGACTGTAGAAGAAATTGAAAAAACTGGTACAATAGTCAACAATATCGTGTTGCAACCGCTGGATTTAGCAAATGTGACAGAATTAGTCACTGAAACACTTAACACTTGCACAGAAAAAGTAACAAATCTAGCCGAGTTAATCTGGAATAAAACGGGCGGCAATCCTTTTTTCTTGACCCAATTACTCCAAGCACTTTATCAAGACTCTCTTTTGAAATTTGAATTTAATCACATTACAAATGAGGGAAGTCAAACGGGCTGGTATTGGAGTATCGATGAAATTCAAGCCATCGGAATCACCGATAAAAGTGTGGTGGAACTGGTAGCTTCTCGCATTGAAAAGCTGCCCGCACCCACGCAAGAAGTGTTGAAGCTTGCAGCTTGCGTGGGAGATAAATTTGCTTTAGATGTGCTGTCACTTGTTAGCGAAAAGTCAGCTAATACTACAGCAACTGAACTTTATTCAGCTTTGCAATCCGGGTTAATTCTGCCCTTGAGCGATGCTTATCGCATTCCTTTAGTTTTCGATCGAGCCGAATCAATCAATCTCAAGTTAGACACTTCGCGGGTTAGTTACAGATTTTTGCACGATCGCGTTCAGCAAGCGGCATATTCGCTAATTCCCGAAGACCAAAAGCAATCCACCCATTTAAAAATCGGTCAATTACTTTTACAGAATACTCCACTAGACAAGCTAGAAGAAAACATCTTTGATATCGTCAATCAATTGAATGTCGGAATTGACACGATTAGCCAACAGTCAGAAAAAACTCAGTTGGCACAATTAAATTTAACTGCTGGACGCAAGGCAAAAGCGGCGGCGGCTTATGAAGCTGCTGTTAGGTATTTGCGGGTTGCTATGGAATTATTGCCTGCGGATTCTTGGCAAAGCCACTATGACTTAACGTTAGCCATTTACGAGTCAACTGCAGAAGCTGAATACTTAAATATCAACTATGAAGATTCAAAAAATCTGGTTGATATTGTAGTGCAAAAAGCTAAAACATTACTGGAAAAAGTGAATGTTTATCAACTTCAACTTCAGTCTTATAACGCTCAAATTAGACTTGTAGAAGCACTCAATACAGGACTGGAAGTGCTGAAGCTGTTAGGTATTTCTTTTCCTCAAAATCCCCACGCGCTAAATATTGTGGCGGCAGTGAGTAATACCAAACTGAGCTTGGGATTGAAACGAATTGAGGATTTAGCTAACTTGCCAGAAATGATTGATCCCGAAAAACAAGCAGCCATGCGGATTTTATCAGGGATTCTCAGCAGTGCTATTCAGGCCAAACCCCGCCTGCTACCGCTACTGGCATCTAGGATGGTCAAGCTGTGCATTAAATATGGTAATTCGCCTTATGCGAGTAATGCCTACGTTTTTTATGGCGTAGTTATGTACAAGCTAGGGGACAGTAGTTCGGCATACCAATTCGGTCAACTGGCAATTAGGCTGTTAGACAAATTTCCCTCCCGTTCAATCAAAAGTAGAGTTTATACAGTCTTTGGTTCTTTTATTAACCACTGGAAAGCCTCTGTCAAGTCAGGGTTAGGCGATCTCAAAGAAGGTTTTCAAGCTGGAATAGAAAGTGGAGAGTTGGAATATGCTGGTTATTCTATAGGCGAATATTGCCTAAAAAAACTGTCGATAGGAGAGCCTCTAGATTTGGTGGAGCAGGAGACTGGTAAATATATGAAACTAATGCAGCAATCTCAACTTGAAATGGCGGTACAGTATATAAGTATAGGGAGGCAGACAGCCCTAAATTTGCGCGGTCAATCTGTCGAACCCTGCCATTTAGTCGGCGATAACTTTAATGAATTAAAAACGCTCCCCGTTTTAATAGAATCTAAAAACTTTTTTTTAGTTAGTTTGGTTTATAATGCCAAAACTCAGCTTAATTTTATTTTCAGAAACTACGCGCAAGCCTTGGAAGCTTCAAGGTTATTTGAGAAATATGAAGAAGTCGCAGCCGGAATTTATGTAGTTTCCCTGAATAATTTTTACTCCTCTCTCAGTCTGCTGGCTTTGTATCCCCAAGCTGACAAAGGGGAGCAAAAGCCATATCTAAAAAAAATTGTACACAACCAAAAAAAGATGAAAAAATGTGCAGTTGATGCTCCGATGAATTATCAACACAAATACGACTTGGTAGCAGCGGAAACAGCGCGAGTTTTAGGGCAAAATACTGAAGCAATGGAATTGTACGATCGCGCAATTGATGGAGCAGCCAAAAACGGTTACATTCAAGAGGAAGCATTAGCCTATGAATTAGCAGGAGAATTTTATCAAGCTTTGGGTAAAGAGATAGTTTCTCAAGCATATCTGACTAAAGCCTATTATGGATATATCCATTGGGGTGCCCTAGCTAAAGTTAAACACTTAGAATCAACACATCCTTTCTTAGCAGCACAGACGCGCACAATTCAAACCCCAACTCTCGATGTCACCCGCACTGCCACGGGAAATACTACCAGTAGTAGTTTAGGCGATTTCTTAGACTTAGGTACTTTTATTAAGTCGGCGGAAGCCATTAACGGTGAAATTGTTCTCGAAAAATTGTTGACCAAATTAATCAAAATTATTTTAGAAAATGCGGCTGCTCAAAAAGTAGTGCTGCTGCTGCTGAAAAATGATATCCTCTGCATAGAAGCTACTGGCACTCATGCGGAGGATACAGTCACACTTTTACCCTCTATTCCCGTAGAAAATCGTCAAGATGTTCCCCTGTCTGTGATAAATTACGTACACCGCATTCAAAAGCATCTGGTTTTAGACAATGCGACTGTCGCCGAACCTTTTAATGTAGATACCTACATTCAGAAATATCAACCAAAATCAATTCTCTGTTTGCCGATTATTTATCAATCTCAGCGGCGCGGAATAATTTATTTAGAAAATGCTTTGGCAGTAGGAGCTTTTACAGCAGAGAGAGTAGAAGTATTCAAAGTGTTAATTTCTCAAGTTGCTATTGCTGTAGAAAATGCTGTTTTGTACGCACGCGAGAAAGAAAAATCTCAACAGTTAGAAAAATCTTTCAATGAATTGCAACAGGCGCAACTGCAACTCATTCAAAGCGAAAAAATGTCGGCTCTCGGCAACTTGATTGCAGGGGTTGCTCACGAAATTAACAATCCGCTTGGTTTTATTGCGGGCAATCTTGATGCTGCTGCTGAGGCGAGCTTAGATTTGATTGATTGCTTACAACTTTACCAAGAAAAATTTCCTAATCCAGGAAATGAGTTAGAAGATAAAGCATCGGAGATTGATTTAGAATATTTGATCGAAGATTTGCCGAAAATGCTTTTATCCATGAAATCAGGTACAGAACGCATCCGCAATATTAGCAAGTCTTTGCGGACTTTTTCCCGCGCTGACAGTGCGAATAAAGTATCAGCAAATATTCATGAGGGCATCGACAGCACTTTGATGATTTTACAGTATCGTCTGAAAGCTAAAGATACTCGCCCCGCGATTAAAATTATCAAAGAATACGGAGATATCCCGCCAGTTAAATGTTATTTTGGGCAACTGAATCAGGTATTTATGAATTTGCTGGCAAATGCGATCGAGTGTTTTGACGAATTCAATCAGGGTCGTACTTATGCTGAAATTGAAGCTTTACCGAATACGATCGCCATTATCACTCAAGTCTCCGAGGATAACAACAGCGTGGTGATTACAATCAAAGATAACGGTCAAGGGATGTCATCGGAGGTCAAGTCGAAAATATTTGACCATTTATTTACTACTAAAGGAGTAGGGAAAGGTACGGGTTTGGGGTTGTCTATTAGCAGGCAAATTGTGGAAGAAACCCACGGCGGTAAACTAACTTGCGAATCGGTGCTGGGAGAAGGTTCGGAATTTGCGATCGCCCTTCCCGTGAATTAAGATTATGGAACTATGGCGTGTTTTAAAACCCGCAGATCCCCCCTAACCCCCCTTAATAAGGTGGGGACAAGAGCCTGCTCAAAGTCAACCCCTACTCCCCTTTTTAAGGGGGATTTAGGGGGATCGAGACTCAGCTAAAAACGGCACAACACATATATGAAAATTTGTCAATGCCTAATTATTTCTGAAAAAGTCCGCTGTTCACAGTCTACATTCGGCAGTATGCAGTTACATTATTAGCTAAATGTAATAACTATATTTGATAGGAGTTTTTCGAGTGAACGCTGCCGAACAAGCCAAAAATATAGAAGTTGCCAGCAAAATTGCTGCGGTTGTTAATTTATTCAAGTCCGAATTCCCGGATGCAAAAGTGGATTTGAAACCTTGGATGAATGACCAGGATACCAGAGAACTTGTAGATCCAGATTCGATCGACATTGGCTTCCATTTTCCCGGTAGAAGCCGCTTGTTGCAAAGCCGCAGCATCTTGATTCAAATCCGATTTTACCAAGATCCGGTGGAAGGATATCGGCGGGCGATCGGGGTTGAGGCAGCAGGTTACGATCATAGCGGTCAGCAGTGGCACTTTTCTACTGTGGAAAATTGGAATTTTCTCGGCCTAACCGAACCTGCGGTGGAGTCGGCGCAAAAACTCAAAGACTTTTGCCAGCAGATATTCGATTTGTTTAATCAATCATTCGGCGATTGAAATCGCTTCTTGTCGAACGAAGTCCACTCCAAGCGGACTAAGAAATAAGCTGGATTTGGTATTAGTCCCGATTGTCGCAATTGTCGATCGACCTACAGCCAACCGGATAAACAGATTTGTAAGTAGTCGATCGCTTGCCAAACAAAGTATAGCGGTTGTCGCGGACTTGTTCGTACACGCGATCGCCCATCCACTTCATCCCCGGCATTGCCCGATAAGCAGCCACAAACACCTCGCCAGAAGGCAATATCCGTCCGATTTCCTCCGCCGCATCGCTGCCTTGCCAGCGACGTTCTGGATTCTCCGCATCTATCAAAATCATCCCCATTTCGCAGTCACCAGAAGTTATCCCAAAACGCTCTAATTCCTCTAAATCCTGCATGGAAATATACTCAAAATTCTGGCCTTTATCTAAATTTTCTAGTAACTGGACCAAGGTAACGCATAGATTGCAATTACCATCATAAATTACGTTATATTTCATTAGTTGACTGTTGACTGTTGACTGTTGACTACTGACTACTGACTACTGACTATTCCCCACAGGAATCTCGATCGCAAATTCCGTGCCTTGACCCGGTGCGGAATGGCATTTAAGCTGCCCACCGTGTTTTTCCACCACAATTTGATAGCTAATCGACAGCCCCAAACCAGTACCTTTACCAGGTTCTTTCGTAGTAAAAAACGGATCGAATAGCCTTTCGTGAACATCTATCGGAATCCCCGGGCCGTTGTCAGCAATCCGAATCACAATATGAGAAGGATTCCGAATCGAAGCATCAGAAACAGCAGAATCTGCCTGCATCAAAGCATCCTGTTCATATTTTACATCCGTACAAATCCGCAGCGTCGGCGAAGGACAATAAGGAATAGGCGCCTCTTCCCCCTCCGCCCACTGTCCAGTCTCCATTGCCTCTTCCAAAGCATCAATTGCATTGCCTATAATATTCATAAAAACCTGATTCAACTGTCCCGCATAACACTGTACGCGCGGCAAATTTCCGAACTCTTTGATCAGCAGAATTTTAGGATGCCCTGCGGTTTCTTTCAACCTGTGTTGCAAAATCAACAAAGTGCTTTCAATCCCTTCGTGAATGTCTACCTGTTTTTGTTCCGCTTCATCCAAGCGCGAGAAATTCTTCAGTGACAGCACAATTTGGCGAATTCGCTCGGCTCCCATTTTCATAGAGTTTAACAGTTTCGGCAAATCTTGGAGCAGAAAATTAAAATCAGCATCATTTATCTCTTGTTGAATTGCCTGTGTTGGATGCGGGTATTCCTGCTGGTAAAGTTGCACCATTTTTAGCAAGTCTTTAAAGTAATCGTCAGCGTGCGTAACATTGCCGTAAATAAAGCTAACTGGATTGTTAATTTCGTGAGCAACTCCAGCGACTAATTGCCCCAAACTTACCATTTTTTCATTTTGAACCATCATGCTTTGAGTTTTATGTACGTCCCGTAGGGCTTTTGCCAATTCTTGATTTTTAGCCCTCAATTGACTTTCGGAAAGCCGCACCGCTTCTTCTGCGTGTTTGCGATCGGTAATATCTTTACGAATTGCTACATATTGATGGGGTTCGCCGTTCGTATTTAAGAAAGGTACAATCGTAGTATCCAACCAGAATAATGTGCCGTCTTTAGCTTGATTTTTCATTTCTCCCCGCCAAACCTTTCCCTGGCGGATGGTTGACCAAAGCTGCTTAAAAAAACCGGGTGGGTGATAACCAGAATTCACAAGTCGGTGGGTTTTGCCGATAAGTTCTTCTCGGGAATATTTAAAGAGTTCGCAAAATTGCTCGTTGACATAGGTAATGGCTCCGAATTCGTCGGTATTCGAGACAATAGCCGATTGATCCAAAGCAAATTTTTCAAATTCCAACTCTTGGAGAGTTTGGCGCAATTCTGCTTCGGCTTGTTTGCGATCGCTAATATCGGTAATCATCCGCAAAACCCCTGAAAATTCGCCCTCACTGTCGAACATCGGCGTCGCCGACACGATCGCCCACAAGTGAGATCCGTCTTTGCGAGTAAACTTAAAATCGTGGCGTTCACGAAGGCCTTGCCGCCTGCGCTGGACATAACTTTCTGCTATTTTCCTAGAGTCGCAGTCTATAAACTCAAATAGCGATCGCCCTACCATTTCCTCTACAGTATACCCCAGCATTTCGCCCATCCGAGAATTAGCAAAAGTCGTCATACTTTCGCTGTCAAACATCCAAACGCCCTCCGAAGCCGTCTCAACAATGCAGCGGTAATAATTCTCCCTCTCCTTGAGTGTTTCCTCTGCTTGCTTGCGATCCGTAATATCAGTTTGCACCGCAATAAAACCTTCGAGTTCCCCATTTTCTTGATAGATGGGGGCGATCGAAAGCGCCACCCAATAACCCTTTCCATCCTTTTTGTAATTGTAGATTTCCTGATTAAACGGCACGCCTGCAGCCAAAGCCGATCGCAGTTTAGCAATAGTTCGTGGGTCTGTTTGAGGGCCTTGCAGTACATCACCCGGTTTTTTTCCCTGCATTTCTGCCAGCACATAACCACTAATCCGAGTAAATCCTTCATTCACCCATTCAATGCAGCCTTGAGCATCAGTAATAATCACACCATTTTGCGTTTTTTGAGCCACAATAGCCAAACGCGACAATTCTGTTTCAGTTTTTTTGCTTTCCGTAATATCTTCAGCAATACCCAGAATGTACTTAGGCGCGCCAGACTCGTCAAACAAAGGAACTTTTTTCGTATGCAAAATCCGCTTTCCCCCGCGCGGAAGTTCTATAGTTTGTTCGGGCACATCGACGCCTTTTCTCGTTGCCAGCACTTCTAAATCTTGTGCTTGCAAGTAATTTCCCTCCTCTGACTTCAACAAGTCAGCAGCATTGTTTAAAATCACTTCATCCCTCGAATAGCCAAACAATTCTTCGCTAGCAGTATTCCAATAAATAAATTTTTGCTCGACAGCATCTTTAATAAAGACACTAATCGGCAGATTTTGCAGTACCGCATTCAGAAACTCTTGAGTGTTTCGCAGGTTTTCCTCAGCTCGCTTTCGTTCAGTAATATCCAAAATCACTCCGTCGAGATAAACAACCCTACACAGAGAATTTGCGATCGGCGAAACCGGCGACACCACAGCCGACAAAAAGCCCTCAATTTCCCCTTGTCCCTCTTGTTTTCCTCTAGCCTCTTCCGCCTCGCAGCAAACAGCTTTGCCTTTTTCGTAAACCCAGCTAATTTCGCCGTCAGCCCGAACAATCCGGTATTCAAGGATGTACGGAGTTCTGGTTGCTACACTTTTTTTGACAGTAGCATCCACATTTTTGCGGTCTTGAGGATGGATAATGCAGGAAAAAGAACGGACGCGATCGTTGATAAAATCCGAAGAGGGATAGCCTGAGATTTCTTGAACAGCCTCGCTCAAAAACGCCATTGTCCGTGTTAATTCCCCGTCGTCCGTATACTCGCAGGTACAGCGGTAGACAGCACCGGGAATATTAGCTACTAAATTTTTATATCGTTCTTCGCTTTTTAACAAAGATGAGCCGTCTTCGTTATTGTGATCGCCGTTCTTAAATTTAGAAGAATTGGAAGAAATTTGCATGGTTTTTTTTCACTTGTGAGTGCGGGGGCAAGTGGTAGAGTAGATGACCCTATAAAAAGTGAATTTAATGTGCGAAATAATTCGTTATAAACTAATATAGTACAAAATTAGTTCTGCGAACATTCAGAAAATTTGAGGGCGGGTAATAGGTAAAGCTAATCAAGGCTAGAGATGTAGAAAACTGTTCGGAAACGCATTGTCTAACGGATTTAACGGATGGATGTTGAGGTTCGAGGGAAACAGAGAAGATTTTCCCACCCCACTCTCCCACTCCCCCACTCTCCCACTCCCACTCCCCCACCCCACTCCCCCACTCCCTCAGTCTCGTTAGAATAAGATAAGTTTCCTTGCTACCGATCGCCCCTCAAACAAAACACCATGACTCAACAACAACCCCGGATTTGCATTCTCGGCGGAGGCTTCGGCGGACTCTACACAGCCCTGCGCTTGAGTCAGTTACCCTTCTCCAAAACCGAAAAACCCGAAATTGTCCTAGTTGACCGTCGCGATCGATTTTTGTTCGTTCCCCTGCTGTACGAACTCCTGACCGGCGAACTCCAAACCTGGGAAATTGCCCCGCCGTTTGCCGAACTCTTAGAAAACACAGGCGTGCGCTTTTGTCAAGGCACTGTCTCCGGCATCGATGTGGAGGAAAAGCGAGTGCAGTTGCACGACGGGCCAGAAATTCCGTGCGATCGCCTTGTTTTAGCTTTAGGCGGCGAAACCCCTCTAGATATGGTCAAGGGTGCGGTTGAATATGCTTACTCATTTCGCACTCTCGACGACGCCTACCGCTTAGAAGAAAGACTGCGGTTTTTAGAAGCCAGCAATACCGACAAAATTCGGGTGGCGATCGTCGGCGCCGGTTATTCAGGAGTAGAATTAGCTTGTAAATTAGCCGATCGACTCGGAGAAAAAGGTCGCGTGCGGTTAGTCGAGCAAGCGGACATGATTCTGCGGACATCACCGGAGTTTAACCGCCAAGCCGCCACCCAAGCTTTAGAAGAACGGAAAGTGTGGATCGACTTAGAAACAGAAGTAGAGGCGATCGAAGCGGACACAATATCCTTACTTTACAAAGGACAATTAGATGTTCTCCCCGTAGACATAGTTCTGTGGACAGTAGGAACTCAAGTTAGTCAAGCAGTGCGATCGCTACCCCTCAAACAAAACCAGCGCGGTCAATTAATAGTCAATTCGCAAATGCAAATTATCGACCATCCAGATATATTTGCCTTGGGAGACTTAGCTGAATGTCACGATGCAAGTGGTCAAAAAGTCCCCGGAACAGCCCAAACAGCCTTCCAGCAAGCTGACTACACCGCCTGGAACATTTGGGCCTCCCTCACCGGCCGCCCATTACTTCCTTTCCGCTATCAGCCCCTAGGAGAAATGATGACATTAGGAATTGACAACGCCACCCTAGCCGGTTTAGGAATTAAACTCGACGGACAACTAGCCCACATTGCTCGCCGCTTAGCTTATCTCTATCGGATGCCAACATTTGACCATCAACTAAAAGTTGGTTTCAATTGGATTAGTAAACCGATTCAGGATTTGCTTAAAGGTTAGTTAATTGTTGACTGTTAACTGTTAACCGTTAACTGTTGACCGTTGACGGTTGATTGTTGATCCTAGGACTTATGATGGCGATCCATAAACCGGGTTTTTCACGCAACTACTTCACTACTTCACTACTACACTACCCGCAGATTTGGTAAAGACCGAGTTTTTCCTTGAGAAGTGTAGATAATAGAATATTAGCCACGATAAAAAATGCAAACTTCCACATTACAACAGCCAAAAACCGAACTTCCACCGTTAATAGAGCGGGAAATTCTGTTTGGAAATCCCGAAAAAACTAGCCCACGACTTTCACCAGATGGCAAGTATCTCGCCTACATTGCACCAGATGAACACAACGTCTTGCAAGTGCAATTGCGTACCGTCGGTCAAGCAGACGATCGCCAACTGACAGCAGATAAAAAACGGGGCATCCGTATGTTTTACTGGACTTACAGCGGCGAAGAGCTAATTTATCTCCAAGATGCTGAGGGTGACGAAAACTGGCATTTATATTTAGTCAATATCCAGTCAAATCTGGTTCGCGACTTGACACCATTTCAAGGCGTTCAAGCTCATACGATCGCCTTTGACCGCAAATTCCCCAATGAAATATTAGTGGGAATGAACATCCGCGATCGCAGCAAACACGACGTTTACCGCATCAACCTCAAAAATGGTGCAGTTGAATTTGACACCGACAATCCAGGTAACATCGTCGGTTGGACTGCTGACTCCCAATTCCAAGTGCGGGCGGCCACAGCCACAACTGCCGACGGCGGATCAGAATTGGTGTTTCGGGAAACTGCCGACAAGTCTTGGGAAAGCCTGCGAAGGTGGGGGCCCGATGAGGAAGGCGGTGCCCTCATGTTCTCAGAAAACGGCAAAATTCTTTACATCATCGGCAATCATGATGCTAACGCCGAACGTTTGATCGCATTAGACTTAGAAACTAAACAAGAAACCGATCTCGCCTCTGACCCAGAATACGATGTCGGCAACATTGTCGGACACCCCACCAAGCGAGAGATTCAGGCGGTTTCCTTCTACAAGGACAAGCAAGAGTGGCAGATTTTAGACCAAAGCATAGCAGAGGATTTTGAGGCGATCGGCAAATTCCGCCCCGGCGAATTCTCCATCACCAGCCGCAACCTCGCCGATACCACTTGGCTAGTCGCTTACATGACAGACGACGGCCCAGTTTACTACTATGTGTACGATCGCGCCTCCAAAACCTTCACCTTTCTGTTCAGCAACAAACCCAAACTCGAAGGGCTACCGCTATCATCAATGGAACCCATTTCTTACACCGCAAGAGATGGTTTAACCATTCACGGCTACCTGACAAAACCGGTTGGTGTCTCAACGCCCGTACCGACAGTCTTGCTTGTTCACGGTGGCCCCTGGGGACGCGATACCTGGGGTTACGATTCACAAGCCCAATGGTTGGCAAACCGAGGTTACGCCGTTTTGCAAATCAATTTTCGCGGTTCCACCGGCTACGGCAAAGCCTTTCTCAATGCCGGCAATCGCGAATGGGCCGCTAAGATGCACGACGACTTGCTAGATGGAGTTAATTGGCTGGTAGAAACAGGAATTTCCCAACCCGATAAAATTGCGATTATGGGCGGTTCCTACGGCGGTTATGCTGCCTTAGTGGGATTGACTTTTAGTCCCGATGTTTTTGCCTGCGCCGTCGATATTGTCGGACCAAGCAATTTGATTACACTGCTGCAAACTATTCCGCCTTACTGGGAACCGATCAAAGCAAATATGTATCATCGTGTCGGCAATTTGGAAACAGAACCAGAGTTTCTGAAATCGATCTCGCCCTTATTTTTTGTCGATCGCATTCAGAAACCTTTGCTAATCGCCCAAGGTGCCAACGACCCGCGAGTCAAAGAATCAGAAAGCGAGCAAATTGTCAATGCCATGAAGCAAGCCGGCAAACCTGTAGAATACGTGCTTTATACAGACGAAGGACACGGATTTGCGCGGCCAGAAAATCGCCTGCACTTTTATGCGATCGCCGAAGAATTCCTAGCCAAATATTTAGGAGGCAGATTTGAACCTGCGGGCAACATTGCCAATCATTCTGGTGTGGTGAATCCGCAAACAACTCACAACTGAAAAAGTTTGTAGTGAGGACTGAAGTCCTAAAACCTAAAATCCTAGGCAATTAAGACTAAAGTTATTACTACAAACAAATAACAAATAACAAATGACTAAAGTAATTTTTTTAGACGCTGCCGGTACACTATTTGATGTTCGCGGCAGCGTCGGCGAGGTATACGGAAAAACAGCCCAGAGGTTTGGAGTAACAGTTAAGAGTGAAGAGTTAAATGCAGCATTTTCCCAAAGCTTCGCCTCAGCAAGTCCGATGGCATTTCCAGGGATAGAAGCGGCAAAAATTCCCCAATTAGAATTTGAGTGGTGGCAAGCAGTTTGTGCAAAAGCATTCCAAATAGCAGGCATTTTCCACCAATTTTCTGACTTTCCCAAATTCTTTGTGGAACTCTACGCTCATTTTGCCACCGCCGAACCTTGGTTCGTCTATCCCGACGTATTGCCAGCCTTAAATAAGTGGCAGCAACAAGGAATTGAATTAGCAGTAGTATCGAATTTCGATTCCCGAATTTATCCAGTATTAAAAGCACTAAATTTAGCCGAATATTTCACATCAGTGACAATTTCTACCGAGGTTGGTGCAGCAAAACCAGACTCTCAAATTTTTACTGCTGCTTTGCAAAAGCACAACTGCACTGCCGAGAATGTGTTGCATATCGGCGACAGCTTCAAAGCAGATTATTGTGGTGCTAAAAATGCGGGATTAAACGCAATTTGGTTGAATCGCCAACAGGACAAAATAGATTTAGGAAAGTTTAATTTAACTGATTCCCACCAAGTAGAAGAGTTTCCGAGTCTGGATTTAATATAAGTCAGTTCTGGACGCACTCCGACAAAGAAACCGGGCTTTTTATCTAATCTGCGGGTTGCAACGTGTTTTTTCGTAAAAAAACCCGGTTTCGCATGAGTCCTCATGCGTCCAGGACTGTAAATATGAATTTTATGAGGTTAAGGTTATGATTTTTATGAATTGACTTAGAGAGATATTTATTGAATAATATGAGTAATTTAACCGCAGAGAGCGCAGAGGGCGCTGAGTTCGAGAAGAGAGAGACGATCGCTATATTTAACTTTCTAGTGGGAAAGAACATTACAGATACTAATAGTGAACTTTATGGAAACTCGGCTCACTCAAGCTCAGTTAGCACAGGTAGTCGCTGAAATCGACAAGTTATCGCAGCAGCGCGAGTTAGAATTGGAGCCCGATCAGGTAAGAGAAATTTTACGAGAGTTGAATCTTCCTGATGAGCTTTTAGAAGATGCGATCGCCCAAATGCGCCGCCGCGAAGCCCTAGAACAACAGCAGCGACGCAACCGTTGGATCGCGATCGCCTCGACAGCCGTTGTTATCTCTGCGATCGGTATAGGCGTGCTGTTCGGGCAAAATCAGCAACAAAAAACTGCTCAAGTTGTGGGAGGAGAAGATAGGATTGCGCTATCGAAAAAAGGTGGTGACAGCTTTACTCAAGTCAACCGTCTAATCAACCCCCGCATCTACTACCAGGTGACGTTGAAAAATGCTCCGATCGGCAATCAGTTGTCTCTGCAATGCGATTGGATTAACCCCAGCGGTGACGTTGTTCATCAGGGCAGGTATCAAACTCGCACGATCGATACTGCGGTTTGGAATACGCACTGCTTTTACGATCTCGGATCTGCTGCAGCCCCAGGCAAATGGGAAGTTCGGATGTCCCTGGATGGGCGCGTCATCAGCAGTGAACCTTTCACTGTGAAATAAATAGACTTATCCAAAAAAGCCTTTTTTGAACAGGCAAGATGCCTGTTCCACAATGATTATTGGAGATATCTAAATAGACTTATCCAAAAAAGCCTGTTTTGAACAGGCAAGATGCCTGTTCCACAATAATTATTGGAGACATCTAATGGGTGCGATCGACCAACCTTCACATTTTATCGGCTACTGGGGACTGGACGATCGCACAAAAACGCTCAGCCGTTTAGCCCCAGACTACTGCATTCGGCAGGGCAAATTATCAGAATGGGCGATCGCCTCTGCATCTGTACTCACGGCTGACACAGTGACGCTGAATGCTTGCGGGCGATTTGGGCTAACCGATTTACCGGGAGATGCTTGGGCGGCGGTAGAAGCGAAACAGCTAAGGCTGGGGCGCGATCCGTTTGGGCGAGTGTCGCTTTACTGGATGCAGTTGGGAGAAACGATTTGGTTTTCGACGCAAATGCAATTGCTGCTACCGCTGATTGCTTCCCCTCAAATTAGCCCGATCGCCCTCCACAGCTATGCTTGCTTTTCCTACGTGCCCGCGCCGTTAACGCCGATCGAGCAAATTGCATCAGTAGCAGCCGGAAGCGAGATGATTTGGGAAATCGCCGATGTTAACGATCTGCCGAAAGTACGGGCGGCGAAGCTATCCTCTAGGGAATCGCTGCAATCGGCTTGGCAAGAAGCGCCCCAATTACTGCGCCGTGAGGATGAGGCGATCGCACAATTGCAAGGGCTGTTGCAACAGGCGATCGATCGACAAGTAGCTGATTTGCCGATCGACGAACCCGTGGGCGTTTTACTCTCCGGTGGCATCGATTCTTCCCTGGTGACGGCGCTGCTAGTGAAAGCAGGCTTGCAGGTGCGCGCCTATGCCCTCGATTTTGGTGTCGAAGCCTATTCCGAACTGCCCTACGCCCAACAGGTGGCGGACTTTTTCCAGATTCCGCTGATCCGAGTGGCGGCGACGGGCGATGCAGTGCTGCGCGCGATCGGGCCAACCGCCAAAGCCCTCGATTTACCCTATGGAGATGGCACAACAGCCGCGCTGTTTTTGCTCAAACAGGCGGCGGCGCAAGACGTGCGAGTTGTATTCAATGGCGAGAATGGCGATCAGCTATTTGCTGGATGGACAAACAAGCCTTTGATTGCCAACGGAGTTTACAGTGCAGAACATCCTGCCGGAAAAGAAACTTTTGAACAGCAGTATTTGCGGACATTTCAGCGATTTTATGGTTATGAAAAACAGATTTTTTCGCCAGAAATGCTCGATCGCATCCAGTCTCACGATTTGAGCGTTTACCTGCAAGACGCGATCGACCCCAAAACCTGTCCTTCCCTGCTAGCGAGGCTGCGGCGCGCTTCGCTGATGCTCAAAGGTGCCCAAAATATTCAGCCGAGGGCAACAGCATTGGCGTTTGCTTGCGGTTTGTGGGTGCGATCGCCCTTCTGCGACCCCGACCTCACAGCATGGACGTTTCAACTGCCAGGAGAGCTGCTGCTGCAAGGTGCGTGCGAAAAATACATCCTCAAAAAAGCTGCCGAACGCTGGTTGCCGCCGGAAATTATCTGGCGGGAAAAGCGCGGGATGGGTGTGCCGTTGAAGGTTTGGTATTACCGGGAGTTTTGGGCTGCGATCGGCGATCGGCTGAATCCAAATCTGTTGCGATCGCAAAATTGCTGGCAGCCCCATTTGGCCGACTCGATGTTATCGGGACAACTCGGAGTTGCAATGCGCGATCGCTATATTGGCAACAATCTCTGGTTGCTGCTGATGTGGCAGGCATGGCGAACCGAGGTTTTAGGCGAAATTCCGGTTAAGCGATCGCTTGATCATGTGTTTTGGTTGCCACCGGCGATCGGACAACGCATTTGGAAATATCGAAGGAGGTTGACTATTGACTGTTGACTACTATTCACTCGATTTTACAATCTTCCTTATTTCTTCTTCCTTCTTCCTTCTTCCGACGGACATCCGTTACATCCGTTACATCCGTTACATCCGTTACAAAATCCGTTGCCGAACTTCTTCTATATGACCAAATCGTTGCTACAGAATGAAACCAAAATACATTCGCCGCCGTTCTCCGAAGCAATGGCCCAGCGACTTTTGTCAACTTATGGTTCGCCCTTATATGTGTATCAGGCCGATATTCTCCGTCAAACCCTTGACCATATTACGCGATCGATCAACTATCCGCACGTTCAGTTTCATTTTGCTAGCGTCACCAACGGCAATATTGCTCTGTTGCAATTGATTCAGCAGGCTGGTTGGGGGCTACACGCGAATACACCGGGGGATGTTTTTTTGGGACTGAAAGCGGGTTTTACGAGCGATCGCATCGTCTACACCGGCAGTAACCTCAACAGGGCGGATATTCAGCAATTGATCGAGTGGAAGATTGATCGATTTAACTTCGATAGTCTGTCACAACTCCAAGATTTTTGCGAATATTCCGGGAGTCAATCGCGATCGATCCGTGCCGAAATTGGACTGCGCCTCAACTCACCGGAATTGACGGGAGACAGTCGGATTGGAGTGCGTCCCGCCGAATTCGAGAAAGCCAACGAAATCGCGCAGCAGCAGGGGTTGAGGATTACTGGATTGCATTTTTATCGGGGGACTGGAACTAACGCCACGAGTGCTTTTACGCAGGCGATCGATCGGCTAATTGCGATCGCCCAACAGTTGCCAGATTGGCGAACCCTCGATTTTGGCGGTGGTTTTGGCTATCCCTATCGAGGCGGTGCGGTGTTTGACTGGCGGGAGTTTGGTGCGGCGATTACTGAACGATTGAGTGCGCTATCTCGCCCGATCGAGTTGGTGATTGAACCGGGACGATCGGCGATCGCAGGTTGTGGCATTTTGCTTGCGAAAGTTGTGTCGGTGAAGTGGTTAGGCGAGCGGCAAATTGTCGGCGTGGATACGACTGTATCAAATTTATCGGTACCTGCGGTGCACGAGGGCTATCGGGCGATAGCAACTTGGGAAACCGACGATGTATCGCGACATGAAACGGATATTTGCGGCAACACAACTTATTCGCGGGATTATTTGGGGCGCAACTGTTGGCTACCGAAACTCAAAATTGGAGATGCGATCGCGATTTTGGATAGCGGGGCTTACGGCTATGCGATGTCGTCACATTTTCTGCACCGCCCCCGCCCTGCTGAGGTGTTGATTGATGCTAAGGGCGAGCGATTAATTCGACAGCGAGAAGACTATTCTATCTTGTTAAGTAGTCAAACAAAATTAATTACACAAACAACTAATATGATATAATAAAAAATATCAAGTTGTGTTCAAAGAAGT
>NZ_JAUBPR010000208.1:0-5708 GCF_036700845.1 Microcoleus sp. S13_C5 | reverse complement strand
AAGGATGAGCTGCGGTTAGAGCTGGTCGAGTGCTTTGAGGTTGGGATTCAGAAACTCAAACTGCGACTATTTCGAGATTCCATGTCCACGGGTGAGCTGGTGCGGCTGGTGGATCTTCTCGGTAAATATGCCCTGCCCTACGTGGTCGAAGAGAATGAACCCCCGCAGATTGATCTCTCTATGCTTTCGCTGTCGGCTCTGAAGGAACTGGAGGCGGCATCTAAGGGACGTACTGCTTTGTGGGTCGAGTCAGCCTCTCTGGAGGAACTCCGAGAATGGGCACGAAAGGACGCCAAGGGTGAGCCTACGTTTATCGTGCTTGACTACACAAAAGAGAGCCAATAGCTTCTAAAACTTTCCCCCTGATTTCTGGGGGTAGACCTCTATACATGGTTGGAACTGAAAAAAAGTGAAGGCATCAGCAAGGTGCTTTTGATCTTGATTCAGAAACAATCAGTATGGAGAAAAACCATGTTAATAAAAACGAGCCTAAACGCTCTAGAAGATCTATCGTTTCTGCCTTCTTTGTGAAGGTTCTACCTTGGCTGTGCGCTATATATGAAGGGATTGGCTTCTTAAGCGATGTCCTTGGAATAGTCGAGTTTATAGGGAGGTTCATTCACTAAAACTTTCTTAGCATCAGCGAGGGGGACGGCAGACCTTACAGGGGTCGTACCCCCTTCTTTTGGCTTCAGCCAGCTCCAGGGGTCGCTTGCTTCGTGAGAGATAGCGGCACCTGTCTTTGTGGTACTTGTCGCCTGTCCTGGTGACATAAACCGTCTGTGTCTGTGGCTTGTTGGTGAGAGCCTGGGGAACGACTGCGATAGTCGAGCCTATTAAGGCGATCAGTAGGGCAGAGCGTGATAGATGCCTCACGGTCGCACCTTACCTGGCTCAAATCGCCTTTTAAGGGGAAAGTTTTCGTAGATGGACTCTCAGTGTGGTCCCCGTGAGGGTCACTTATTGACGGGTGGCAGGTTTAAGACTAGAATCAAGAGGTGAATCCAGCCGGAATAAAGCTGTGTCCGAAGTGCCAGAGCCAGCACCAACTGAACGCTCAGGCTTGTCCTTGTGGGCACGTCTTTAGAACTCAATTCGTGCCGCCAAATCAGACTGTGGCGATGCCAGTTCAACCCATGCCCGGATATCAGCCGGACCCGTACGCGAATCCCGGGGGAATCTACGCCATGCCTCAAAAGCGTTCGTCTGCTTGGGCTTGGGGCCTTTCAGGGTTAACCGTTATTGTAGGGGTTGCTCTTTTTCTGCTTTGGCCAAACATCACTATGACATTTGATCGTAATGCCCTTTCTGGTGACTGGGAGATGACTGCTGGTAATCAAACATCAGGAATCATTTTAAAGTCTTCAGGTGAGGGGACCTTCTTGAGTAACTCTACTGTTATCCGAGATTTTAAATGGGAGTTGCCTCGCCCTGGCTTCATCTATATCAAAAGTGAACGATCAGTAGTGTTTGAATATGAGTTTCTACCTGGCGGCGGCTTGAGAATTGGCGAAGGGACTGACGCAACGGTTTACTATCGAAAGGGAACCCGTTAAGTTCTAGACACTTTTAAGGGGAAACTTTTAGTTTTTGACCGACGCGCGCGATTTTATGCATGAGGGATGGCGAGGCACGAGAGATGGCACGCATTGCCCCTCAGAGCCAGTTCTAGGCGTCTTTGACCAGATTCTGGACTCCTTACAGGTGCCATCACACTTGCAACGGTCTAGAAACACCGTGGCCGGCAGTCCGATTTTGAACCTGTAGGTGGTCCGATTTTGTTCGGTTCCGCTCGGCCTGGCTGGTGCCATGCTGATACTTGGCCTGGTCTTTCAGCTTCTGCCGTTTGGCTTCATTGTTCCTGGCATCAATTCTCCTTTGCTTCTCCAGCTTCCAGCCTTCTCTCTGCAGAGCGTGGATCAGCTTTCGGTGTTCACCGCGGCCAAGACTTCCACGCATTTGAGCGGCTCTAAGGTGGGCGGCTTCGTCCTCGATCCTGACGTAGCCTTTACCTTTCTTGGCGATGAGCCCAAGAGCTTCAAGCTGGGCCAGGCCTTTGTAAACACTTTGGCGAGTGCGTTTTGCCAAGGGTGCTAGTTCGGCTGCCGTGAGAGGTTCTGAAGGATCAAGAATCAGCCAGTACCTTTTTAACCCGTTCCGGCCAGAGAGTGAATCATGCGAGCATTTGTCGCAATAGGTGACCACTCTTTCTGTACACCCCCCTCCCCCTTCCAGGGGTTGAGTGGTCACTTTTTGAGACACTTTCAGCCTGTAGATTGAGGCTGTTTTTTGACTGCCATTTACTACTTTCTGAATGTGTCCAAGTTCACAGAGCTTTGTAATGCAGTTGCGGGCGGCTGTGTCTGAGCATCCAATAGCTTCGGCCAGGCTTCTTTTACTCAGGTGGAAGGAGTGGCCGTGGTTGAGCTTTGAGAGTCTTTCAATTTCGAGAATGGCAGCGTAGAGGTTTTTTCCCGATTTCTGTACGTCAGGGCACGAAAGGACGTGCTTGGTCCAGGTTTCCCCAAAAGATCTTTTTTTAAAAACCCCCCCCGCGTCAGCGGGTCCAGGTTTCAATCTCGGGAGGGTAGCTCGATCACTGCTGACGTAGTTCCAAACATCTTTTAGGTAGTTGTCCTGCTGTTTTGGGCTTCTGTCTTTGATCTTCTCGCCTGGTCCTTGTGGGTGCCTGAGAATCAATGTTTTAAAGTCCAGGTAGCTCAAGCCTTGCCTGAGAGCCAGCCCAGCGATCAGGCATAGGCGGTCACTTCTGAATCCGATAGGGACTGATTCTCCAGCGAGCTGGTCCAGGTCTAGTTTCTGCTTTGTTGGTTTTTGTGGCCTGGTTCCGTCTCTGAGTAGCTCTAGTATCTGCTGAATGGTTAACCCTTCCGCGCTGGTTGAGCGAGTCTGTCCAGAGCGATGAAGGGCACCAGGCGGCCTGATTCCTTGGGTTCTGACTGCTGAGGGTCCACCTATCTCTTTAATCAGATTTTCACAGTGAAGGCGTTGGGCTTTTGTTTCAACTCTAACCCAGAGATGCGCTTTCCCTGGTCCCCCGCCTGAGTGCATCACTGCTGAGGGGAACCTTAGCTTTCTTTTTAGGGCAAAGGCTTTGTCCAGGCCATCTTCTGTGTCGAAGTCGGCGGCAACAAAATCAAGGTTTGGCAGGATGAAGCCAGCGTCTTTTTGTGGGTCCCAAGTGTTGAGCCAGCGTTGGCCTGTTTTCTTGTTATCAGGGTTCAGGTCATAGAACTGTTTGTCACGGGAGATGACTACGGCTAGCTCTTTTGTGGCGATGGCTTCTGATTCCTCAAGCTGTGGCGGCCTGGTCAGGATCTCGGCGATGCTCACAGGTCCAGTCCCTCCTCGGTGCCGATCTGCAGGGCAGAAAGGGGGATGGCATAGGCGGCCAGCTCGGCTCTGATTTCCTCGCGGGTGGCTTTGGTGCCGACGTTGGCGATGGCTTGGAGGATTGCCAGGGTGGATCTGATTCCCCCTTGATCGTCGTTTTCTTGGCAGGTGGCGAGCTGGTAAGCGGCTTCTGAGATAGCCTCCTGCGCTTGTTTATTAAGTTGTGGGTGCCTCACTTCTCCGGGCCTCCTACGGCCTGAGTGGGCTGGGTTTTGGTGAGTCTCTCAATCTCAGAGCTGGGGACGAGGTATCTGCCATTTGGCAGCTTTTCGGTCCAGATCCAGCCTCGTTCTTTCCAGTTGAGAAGTGTTTGAGGGGTGACGTGCAAAAGCTTTGCAGCTTCTGCGATGTTGTATGAAGTTACGGATGTCATGAGGTGTCTCTGCTTGCATTAGCTGCATTTCCTCACTCGCCTCGTTGCCCCTTCCTCCCTGAAAAAGTAAAGTTCTCTTGACAGATGCTTTTTCCTGGGTTAGAATCGTCCTGCTAGTAGAGAGCGCTGCAGTCCGATCCTTTTGGGGGTTGAGATTCAGTTTTGGACCGCCTTCATGTCCGGCAAGACATGGGGCGGTTTTGCTTTTAATGCTGTTCAACGAATCCAGACGAAGACCACTAGGTAAAGGCATCATTGCCTTTTGTTTGGTAGCATGAATTCGCTTGATTTGAACTCAAGGATATCCCTGCTTGGCTGAGATGCCAGTGGTCTGTAGAATTAACCATGTATAGATCAGGACTTTCTGACTTTGGTCCACTTCGTCAGCTTCTCCCAAAGGTTCGATTTCGGCTCTGGAGCTGGTAGAGCCTTGATTACTCGGTCCTGCAGTTGACTGAGCTGGGCTGTTAAATCGTGGTTTTGGTCCGCAAGGTTCCGGACTTCATGTGCCAGCGGCCTGAGCTGTTGGACTTCGTGCCGTAGCTCCTCGATCATGGCCATTTGTGCCTCTGCCAGAGCCTTCAGGGTTGCCAGGTCCCCGGTGTCGAGCTTCGTGCCTTCAGCGGCTGGTATCGGCTCTGAGACGGCCTTTTTAGGGGTGGCTTTTGATGCGCGCTCAAGATCCTCGGCGGTTACCCGGTATTCCTTCCCCTTGGGTCCCTCGATCAGCTCGGCGGCCAGGCGGCCTGACTTGATCCAACGGCGTAGAGTCTTCTCTGAGACTCCAGCGGCCTTGATTGCTTCAGCCAGCGATAGAGTCTCATTCATGCGGCCTCCCTTCTCTGCAGGACCACACGGACCGTAGAGGCGTGCCAGGTCCCACCCTTGGCGGTTGGCACGTTCCGGACGTTCAATTCGTTGGCGATGGCCAGCATCCCCTTTCCTTCGGCTCTGAGGCTTAGAATCAGGTCCTCGGTATCGCTTTCAATCATTGGCCTGGCTCCGAGAATAACACCCTGGGCTTTCTTCTCGGCCAGTCCCTCGCGGGTTCTGAGTCCGATCAACTCTCGCTCAAGCTGGGCAAAGGTGGCCATCATGCTGAGTTGTGCTCTGCCATGAGGGGTGGTTGTGTCTAGCCGGGCATCCAAGAGGCTGAGATTCCAGCCGTAGTGCTGGGCCATGTCCCCTACCTGGCAAACGTCTTTTACCGATCGGCTGAGGCGGTCGAGCTTGGCGGCCATCAGTACATCAGCCTCCCCTTTGTTCAGCAGGTCCAGAGCCTTCTGCAGTCCAGGGCGGTTGAGAGTCTTTCCAGAGATTCCACCGTCCTCGATCAGCTCGGCCAGGTGCCAGCCGTTCCTTTCACACTCGGCGATGATGGCGGCTTTCTGACTGGCCAGGCCTGCACCAGAATCAACCTGCTGGTCAGTCGAGACCCGGACGTAGCCGATAACGTGCTTGGTCTCTCTCTGGCTGGTCTTCGTCTTTCGTGCCCTGGGCATAACAAGACTATACACGAAACGTTCGTCTCATGTATACGGTCCCTGGTCACTTTCTTATTTTGTCTAGTCAGAGTGCTTTTTAGCGTGTACAGTTTTCGTTGCGCACCTGTCCAATTTTGAACCTGTAGCCTGGTCAATTTTGTCTGGTCATCATTCATGTCCACCCTGGTCAATATGGCTGGTCATACTGTCCAGAGCCTTCTGCAGTCCAGGGCGGCTTTTACAACGTCCAAAGGTAGGAGCATGAGAGGAAACACCGTGAGAAACACCGCGACCCAGTCAGGGCGAAACGGGGGACGGCTGAAGGTTGGGAACCCAGGCAACAAAGGCGGCGGCAGGATCAAGGATGAGCTGCGGTTAGAGCTGGTCGAGTGCTTTGAGGTTGGGATTCAGAAACTCAAACTGCGACTATTTCGAGA
>NZ_JAUBPR010000029.1:0-60983 GCF_036700845.1 Microcoleus sp. S13_C5 | reverse complement strand
ATCTTGCACTTTACTCTTGATCGCGTGATCGTATAACCGCGCCGTGTAACCTTTCTGCACTTATCCAGCAAGCCCTAAATAATCGTCCCAGAAGTTATCTAACTCTGCAAGCTTAAATTCATCTTCAATCTCATACCAGATTTGAACCCAGTCAAAAGAATCTATGCCTAAATTTTTGATAAGGCCAGAAGCTATAGTAATTTTATCTGGTTCGCTTGTTCTACACCGTTCCATAAGAATCGGGCGTAGGCGTTCAAATATTTTTTCAATAGATGTATCTGAGTCAAACATCATAAACTTCCTTATCTTGACTTGTCCCGTGTCAGTCTGTCAGCCGCTGCTACACCCTTATGACTTTGTTTTGGCGATGGTGCTCTGTTAATTAATCAACAGAGCACCCATTTGAGATATTTTATTAAAAAATAAGGCGGATAAACAAGCCGTCTCACATAACTCAATAGCGACAAGACGAGCAATCATCTGGCGAGCGTGGCAAAAAAGCTAAAATCCATCTGGCATAAGGCTTACAGTAACAGCAATAGATATCGAATGAGTTCTATAGAAGTAACATTGCCAGGTGGCCACAACTGCCCATAGAGGTGCAAAGGTGCAAAGCACGCTCTATCTCCCAACACCCAACCTCAGATCCCCGGCTTAAAGTGGTAAACTGCCGTCGAGAACCAGATGCAAGTTTTTTTTGAACCGACAACAGTTTCCAACTCATCAAGTTCGCCCTCGCTGAGGAATACGCTACTGCCCGCAGCCGCGCGGGGTAAATTTTTTCCCACTTGCTTGAGGCAATAAATCACGGTGGTTTGATGGACAACTGTGACTCGCGAGGTGCCTCTTTAACCCATGCCCTTAACATACATTTTTAGACTACCGAGATTTGAGATCATCGGAATATTTTTGGTGGCTGTTTCAACATCAATAAACCGACGACCACAATCTACAAAAATGTGATGAGTGTTTACCTCGGATTTTTCTGTTATTACGGATGTGTTTGGAACTGCATTCAGGACATTGCATCACTGTTTGACCTCCATTTATAGCACCATTATGCAACGCTGAAAATAGTTCCTTCTTGCTTCTTCTCTCTTCCTTGTTCCCTCTTCCTTCCACATCCGATATTAATCGCCGACTTCCCCGACAACCTCCGCAGCAGCCTGAGTTTCGAGCCAGAGTTTGAGCAGCAAGAGCTCCGCCCGATCGCCCAAAACAGTCGCAAACACCCCATCAGCCCCCTCAGACGCGTCAGAAATCCACGTACCGCGCAGAGTCACTTCTACAAAGTCAGCATCAGCAACACAAAGGTCGATCGCATCGTTGTCGTTTCGGCGCGCCTCAGATTCCAACAGAGGCAGCGCCGGCAAATTCACGGGCAGCAAAAATGCCGCAGTGCTCGGTTCGACGCTGATGCTTTGACCAACTCGCATAGCCAGCACAACTCGCAGCGCCACTAACTGTTCGGGAGATTGAGCCAAACGCTCGAGGTTAAAGCCCGTTTCAGTGTAAGTCAACTTCAGCATATTGACAGCCCTAAATTTGGAATTGAAAGGTGAAAATTGGTAATTGAAGATTGGTAATCGGGAATTGGTAATTGGGAATTGGGGCAGATTTTAGATGAGAATTACGCATCAATTTAAAATCTCAAATCTCAAATCTCAAATCTAAAATTCTTCCCATTACCTATTCCCCAATTTGGTATTCGTGCCAAAACAGTTCTGCAAAAGCAACAGTGGGGTGTATGGGGGCTTTCGGCTTAGTTCGCAGAGTCATTCCAGCTTCTATGGGAGTTCGATCGCCCTTACGAGAGTTGCACCGTTCGCAAGCAGTCACCACGTTGTCCCAAGTATGCGGGCCGCCCTTTGATCGAGGCATGACGTGATCTAGCGTCAAATGTCGGTTGCTACCGCAGTATTGGCAAGAATGAGCATCGCGGCGCAGAACTTCCCGGCGATTGACCGGGGGCACTTTCCACAGGCGTTCCCTGTTACCAAAAGTCAAGCGGATTTGTTCGGGTACGTGGATGCTGGTACTGGGCGATCGTACCAGCCAGCCGTTGCCAATGCTAAAATCCAGAGGTTCAGCCTTGCCTGTTACCAACAGTACGATCGCCCGTTTGATGTTGACACGGCTCATTGGTAGGTAATTCTGAGAAAACACCACCACAGATTGCCTCAATACATCAGTTACTACGGTCACGGCTTGCTCCTCCTCGTCAATTTTGGATTTTAGATTTTAGATTTTGAATTTTGAATTTTGCTTGCTTCGTCAGCATTGGCTACATCTGGTTTTTTCCCAGTTCCCCAAGCGGATCGAATTTCTCAAATATCCAATCAAATGCCCCCGCTTCTCTTACTTAGAAGCGGGGGCTAGAAAAACTGCTTTCATGCAAATTTTCATCCTGTCTTGGTACAGTCGTTTAGCTGTACCTCCCGCTTCGCGTATCTCGATATGGCTGTGCCACTTGCAGACCGTGCCGGTCTACCTCGTTGTAATGAATTTCTGCAATTTGTCCTAATCCACTATAACCGTGTTTATTTAGGCCCCGGCCCGCCCACGAGGTCGCTGCGACAGTCGCCAAACCCGTGCTAAAGACGTGCCGTAACGACTCGGAGCGACCCGTGGGGCGATCGCACTTCAGTTGATAGGTGGAGTAGGTGGGGAGAAATTTCACAGCAGGCAGAAGGTGGTTAAGAGGCTTTCAATCTAGCTGTAAACATACTACACTGATATTACACATATGTCCACCCCGTCACGGAGAAAAATTATGCATACCCTACCTAGAACCTCAACCACCGAAATGGAAGTCACCAGCATTCGACTCGAAAGAGAACTCAAAGAGAGACTCAAAGAGCTCGCAGGCAATCAAGGCTATCAAGCTTTGATTCGAGATTTGCTCTGGAATTACGTGCAGCAGAAGTCTGGAGATTATCGCCAGATGTTTTCTCGATCGGATATTCGAGCCAGCATTGATGCCACAGCACAGCAAGAGGAACGCTGCGCGCTTACAGGAGAGTTGATTCGACCGGGCGGGCCGATGTTATTAGGCCTGACAATGCACGGCGAAATGGTGCCGCTGAGTATAGGGAGTATGGCTGGATAAACCAGTTTATCGAAAATTTGTGAGAGCGATCGGCCTGGGGTGAAGACCCCAGGCGCTGAAGATCATACTATTTTAGATTTTAGATTTTAGAATTGGGAATGGCTTATAAGATAAGGGTTTGGAGCTTGCCGAGAGTTGCATTGTTTTTGGGAACTGCTATCACAATACTTCAAGCAGTTTTTGATTACCAACCGTAGAATAAGGGTTTCAAGGCTCCAAGGCAATCGAGGTACCAACGGAAAATCGAGGGTTTCAGACTACGAACTAAAAACAGTCCGGGCTATGGGTATAAAATCCCGCAGTATTTAAACAATATTTATTTAAGGAACCACCAAGGCGCTAAGAGCACGAAGAAAGATGGAGAAGGAGATAGCTAATGTCAGCGGTTCCGGATTCTGGTAACGCAGATGCGGATGCTCCAAAAGGCGCGGGCTAGTGCTAAACTTTCCATCGGGCGTGCTGACAGACGATCGTAACATTTGATGAAAAAAATTAAAGTAATGCTGAAAAACCGCTACTTGACTGCTGCGAGTTCGATCGCCCTTCTCACAATTATTGCCGGATGTGCAGCTACTGAATCACCTCAACTTGCATCTCCCTCTCCTGTAGCTGAATCCTCCCCGCCGCCAGTTAAACCAAGTCAGCCTCAGCCCTTAATAGTCTCTGCTACCAATCCCGAATCCCCCACAAATACCAAAATCCAGCAATATCTCAACGGGTTGGTAGCCCAAGGTTTTGCCAAAGAAAACCAAGGCGTCTGGATGCAATCTGGCAATACTTTGCTAGCCAATCATCAAGGTACCGTTCCTATGTCAGCCGCTTCTATTACCAAAGTAGCAACATCTCTCGTAGCGCTGCAACAATTCGGGCCGGAACATCAATTTATTACCTTAATTGGTACAAATGGAAAAATTGAAAACGGCGTATTAAAAGGCGATTTAATTGTACAGGGAAGCGCCGATCCGTTGTTTGTTTGGGAAGAGGCGATCGCCCTCGGTAACGCCTTAAATCAAAAAGGCATCAAGCGAGTCAGTGGCAATTTGATAATTGTCGATAAGTTTTACATGAACTTTGAACTTGATCCCCTCAAATCGGGAGAATTGCTCAAACAAGGATTGAACAGTCAAATCTGGCCCAGCGAAGCCGCCGCCCAGTATCAAACACTGCTTCCCAATACGCCAAAACCCCAAATAGCAATTGAGGGTACTGTCAAAGTTTTGTCAGCATCTCCCAATGACGTGCAACCTTTAGTCAAACATTATTCTTTACCCCTCGCCGAACTGATCAAAAAAATGAATCAGTACAGCAACAATCTCATGGCAGATATGCTAGCTGATACTGTCGGCGGCGCCAAAACTGTCGCGCAAAAAGCAGCAGCAGCAACCGGAGTTCCTCCCGCAGAAATTCAACTCGTCAACGGTTCGGGATTGAGCGAAGAAAATCTCATTTCTCCCCGGGCTGCTTGCGCGTTATTTATAGCTTTAGAACGCTATCTTGAACCTTACAGCATGACAGTTGCTGATGTCTTAACTGTAGTTGGGCAAGATAAAGGAATACTGTCAGAACGGCCGCTTCCCAAATTAGCAGTGGTCAAGTCTGGCACGTTGGATAATGTTAGCGCTTTGGGCGGAGCCCTGCCCACTCAAAAACAAGAAACAGTGTGGTTTGTGATTATGAATCGCGGGGCAAATGTCGAGACATTTCGCACTCAGCAAGAGGTTTTGCTGAAAAGCTTTTTGAATGATTGGGGAAGTGTTCAAGTTTCGCCGCCAGAATTAACGCCAAATCCTGCTAGAAGTAGTAAGGTATCTCGCAGCGAAATTGTCAATTGATTTGAGGCTTACGCATGGGGGCCCAGAAACCGGGTTTTTTTACAAAAATACTTGGTGGCAACCCGTAAATTCGGCAAAAAACCCGCTTTCTTTAGTTTGTAGGGTGCGTCAGCACAGAGATTTTAAATTTTCAGCTAAAATAATGCAAGCTGATGCACCCTAGGAGTACAAACTAATTCAATAAGGTGTTTTCGCCCTAGCGACTACAATGCCGATCGCACTTTCGACTCTCCTAATATATCTCTGCAAGTCGTAAGCAACCGTCACCTCCCCAGCCGGCGAAGCGTGAATTAAACCAATATTGCCGTCAGCATTGCGGTAGACTAAACCTGTGTGCGTGACATCCAATCCTTTAACATCCGTGGCTACCGCTACAATATCCCCTGGTTTTAACTGAGAATAAAGACTTTTTATCTGATTTGTCGGGATGTAACTAACAGGAGTTTTGGCTAAGTCTGCTTCTTGACTGACTATGCACTGATAAGTTGCTTCGTCTTTGACCATTTGCGGGTAACTGCTGCGGTGCTGGCTCATGAAATTTAGTGTTTTATTCATGGGCACTCCACCTAATTCAGCGGTGATATTTTCCACAGTTTGCCGTTTTTGATTGTCGTTAATCCATTCGGAAAAATAGTGCAATCTGCTGCAATAACCGTTGATTTTACCGTTTAAATACCGCTGTTCTTCTATGCGATTTACAAAATTTTGATAGTCGTAATCTTGTACTGCTACGCCCCTGGCGATCGCCAAAACGGTTTCTACAAACAAAACGCAATCAAATTTATTCAAAGTTACGATCAACTTTTCTTCGCCGGATTTGTCCAGCAAACCCTCGGCGTAGGGCTTTCCTCGGAAATTATCGGCGATCGCCTGGACGATTTCTCCGATCGAGCGATCGTGCAAATTTTGTTGTTTTGCATACTGTACAACTTTTTCAAAACGTGCTATGTCTTCAGGTTGTGCAGCGGTTTCTCTCTCCGTATTATTTGAGTCAGGTCGTCTCGCCAGCACCTTCAGCAATTCGGAATAGGAAATTTCCGCTAAATGGTTGAAGTCCCAAAACATACTCGGGAAACTGGAAACAGTTTGCTTGTTTGTTACTTCCCCATTTTCGCTTTCTCCCGTCAAGGAAAACGCTACATCCGCGCCCTGTCCTGCTGTTTGTGGCTCAACAACAGATCCCGTAGTAGATTGAGACTGAAATGCCCAAACATCAGGTATCAAAGAATTATTCACGCCGACGATCGCAAATCCCAAAACAGCCAGACTCCAAAAATTTCTCATGTTTTTCAAAGGATTTTGCTTCAACTCAGTGCTATCCTGAAAATTTTACAATTACTAGAAGTCTCAATCAGCCTAGTAGACCGATAAAATTGGCAACAGCGGACTCGATCGACACACTTGTCATTTAGACGCCGCCCTATTATAAACTGATCGTGCGAGTTTGATAGCACAAAACTGTAATGCAAGTAGAACGCCGACGCCGCCCCATCGGGCCCCAACGCCCAATCGAGTCCCGACGCCAAAGCAGCGAGCGTCCAGTCCAGTCCCGACGCCAAAGCACCGAGCGCCGAGTCCCATCTCGTCGCCCAATCCAGACCCGACGCCCCATAGACCTCTTGCAAAAGTCGCTCTCAATTCTTGAAATTATCTGGGTTAATCTGCGTTCATCTGCCTGGTATCTGCGGTTGACCGATCGAGCAAAGATTCATGCAACAGGTGTAATTCAATCCCGACGACGCCAAAGCAGCCAGCGCCCAATCGAGTCCCGACGCCAAAGCAGCCAGCGTCCTGTCCAATCCCGGCGTCGAGTCAGGACGAAATTTTCTCGCTTAAAATACCGTAACATCCTGTGCTTAATTGCCGGGGCGATCGCGTTCTTTTGGCTCGTCACAATGCCCTTCAGAACTCGCCGTCCCCCAGAACCGCCAGTCATCTTGACTCAACAGGCCGTCTCGCCTCAAGAAACACTCTCGCCTCCGACAATTGAACCATCGGAAAATTTAGCGGCTCGTCAAAGCGAGCCTACCTTCAGCTACAACATCAAAACACCTCCCAATCCAGTTTACTCTCAAGAATTGCAAGAGATTGTTGATGAATCTGTGAAGATTGCAACCAGCAAAGGACTACCCGCAGAACCCCTATCAATTACCTTATTTGATGTCAGCAATTCCAAAACTCACACCTTTGCCGGATATCAAAATCAAACTCTCCGATTTCCCGCTAGCGTTGCCAAGTTATTTTGGATGGCAGCCTTTTACTCAGCCATCGAAAAAGGCATCATTACGCAAAGAGAATCGGCCTTTAAAGACGACCTAGAACAAATGATTCGCGTCTCCAACAACGATGCTGCCAGCAGAATTTTAGACAAAATCACAGATACAAAATCCGGCGACAGGCTGGCAGGAGAAGAGTTGCAAACATGGCTGAAAAAGCGCACTCAAATTAACACATTTTTCCAGTCAGCAGGCTACAATGATATTCGTATAAGCACCAAAAATTATCCCATATACTATTTGAGGCAAGAAGGTCCAATCGGTCGCGACTTGCAATTGCGGGGCGATGCTTCCCAGCCGATTCGCAATCAAGTAACTACCGACCAAGCTGCCAGATTAATATATGAAATCTATACTAGGCAAGCGGTTTCCAGCGTCGCCAGCCGCAAAATGGCTTACTTGCTGACTAGAGACTTAGACCCCAAGGCCTGGAAAAATGACCCCAGCAACTCGATACAAGGATTTCTCGGCGAATCTTTACCAACTAATATTTATTTTGGTTCCAAAGTAGGCTATACCTCTACTTCCCGCAGCGAAGCAGCATTTGTCAGAACTTTAGACGATCGCGCGATTTATATCTTAGTTGTTTTCGCAGACGATCCGGCTTATGCCAAGGACGAAACAGCATTTCCGGCAATTTCCCGATACGTTTTCGATCGGCTAAACGCTCGTGGCCCCAGCACTTTGCAGTGATAGGGAGTAGGCCCTGTTGACTGTTGAATGTTGACTGTTAGTCGAAAAACTGAAGGATGGTTGATATCAAATCCGGTAGCATCGGCATTATTCGTCTCTCTGTTCTCTTCCTCTGTATTCTCTGCGTCAAGAGCGGTTTAATTATTCCAATGCAACCGGATTTGATAGGAGTGTTGAATGTTGACTCGATTTTACAATTGGGGCGCAGTCAGAAGTGATATTACGCACAAACAACGGTTTTTGCGAAAAATGGGCACTAGCGACCAAAGAAACCACTTTCTTGACCACAAATCTAGGCTTTTAGGTAAAACCGGCAGCAAAAAACCCGGTTTCTTATATCCTGTGAGCAAGTGCTAATGAGGTTTGTACTAATGAAGTTGTTTGTCTCTCGTCTGCCAAGCGGGGACTATAAACAATCATTTAAACAATTGATTGACCAGACACAATTTAACTGGGGCGAAAGGATTCGAACCTCTGAATGGCGGGACCAAAACCCGCTGCCTTACCACTTGGCGACGCCCCAACGTCTTAACCTTCACTATCTTAACATTCAAACACAGCAATCTGTCAAGCATTTTGACAATAAAATTTAAAAAATCTTTTTGAAACCGATCGCCCGCAGGTTTATTCTTTGAGCGCCAGGGGGCGAGCTACCGGGATTTCAATCCTGAAATCAGCTCCCTGTCCCGGTTTCGAGATACAGCTCAAACTTCCTCCGTGTTTTTCCACCACAATCTGGTAGCTGATAGACAAGCCGAGTCCGGTACCCTTGCCCACAGGTTTAGTGGTAAAGAAAGGGTCAAACAAGTGGCATTTAGCTTTTTCGGGCAATCCGGGCCCGCTGTCTTGAATCCGAATCACCACAACTTGACCGATCGACTTTCCTGACTGATCAGCCTCCGAGTCTGGGGACACCACCGCCGTCGAGATTTTGATCGTCTTGGGTGGGGGCTGATTTTCCAAAGAGTCGATCGCATTCGCCAAAATATTCATAAATACTTGGTTGAGCTGCCCGGCATAGCATTCTACCTTCGGCAAGTTGCCGTAGTCTTTAATTACCTCAATTCCCGGTATTAGCCCATTTGGCTTCAAGCGGCTCTGCAAAATCAGCAGCGTGCTGTCAATCCCTTCGTGAATGTCCACCAGCTTCATCTCGGCTTCGTCGTGCCGCGCGAAGTTCCGCAGAGACAGGACAATTTGGCGGATGCGTTCAGTTCCCATCTCTATTGAAGACAGAATTTTCAGCAAATCCGGCGCTATGAAATCAACATCGATTTCTTCGTTTTTGTCGAGAATTTCGGGGCCAGGCTCGGGGTAGTGCTTTTGATACAAGTGGAGCAAATCCAGCAGATTTTTCATGTACTGCTTGCAATAAGTCAAGTTGCCGTAAATAAAATTAACCGGATTGTTAATTTCGTGGGCGACGCCGGCGACCATTTGACCAAGAGAGGACATTTTTTCGTTTTGGATGAGCTGAGCTTCTTTCTGCTGCAACTGCTGCAAAGTTTCCGTCAGTTGGCGGGCTTGAGTTTGGGCGGCTAAGGCTGCCGCCCGGGTTTGGGCGTAGAGTTCGGCTTGGTCGATCGCGATCGCCAGTTGATCCACCACCGCTTGCAGCAATTCCACTTCGCTCGTCGCCCAGGAACGGTGGCTGCTGTAATGGTTGCAAACTACAGCACCCATTTGACCGGAGCGAGTCTTGAGTGGCAGCAGCAGGTTAGAAACAATCCCGATACTGCTCAAAAAAGCTCGCGTGGGCGATTCTATGCAGAGTGCTGTTGCAGCGTCGCCGATCCGGAGCGTTTGGCGGTGGCAAATTTTCTCGGCCAGCAGGGTTACTTGTTCGATCGGGTATTCTGTGAGCCGCTCTTTCAGTTCGGGATTTGCCGCCTCGTGGGTGATTGCAAAGGTGGGCTGCCCGTCTCGCGAGATGGAGTACCACAAAAAGTAGCACTGGTCAACCTGCAACAAGCTGCGAATCTCGTTGACAGCCGTATCTAAAATTTTGTCTAGGTCTAGGGAATTCCGCATCTGGCTGGCGAGGCCGAAGATCAGGCCTTCGCGGCGGCTCAACAATTCTTCTCGGGCAGTGACGCGATCGATCGCCACGGCGATGGCGTTAGCCATGCAACCCAGAACTTCTAGCGCTCCGTCGCTTGCCAAAGCGCTACTGCACAGAGCCATCACTCCCACCAACCGATCCTCCACAATCAGCGGATAGGCAATGGTGCAGAGAGACGGGTTCGACAGTAGGCACACAGGAGCCGTTTGGAGGTTTCCCGCTTCTGTTCGCACCCAATCTTCTATTTCCCGTGGCCACTCTTGGCTGCTAAGTCCTGAATTGGCCTGCAATTCTAACCGCTCTGTCTGCGGGTTGAAAGTCCAGATGCTCACCCCTGTGGCGTCTAGGTACTCTACCATTGCCTCGGTGCAGCGGTTGAGGATGACCGATACTTTCCCGCCTTGTCCGAGGGCTGCACCGACTTTAGCTTGCAGGGTTCCCAAGCGAGCTCGCTCTTGTAGGGACGCTGCGGTTAGTTGGCGATCGGAGGTATCGCCGGGGCCGACAACTATTTCTCGGATTTGTTGGGTATCGTCCGCGCGCCCGATGCCCGCTGAAGCTTCCCACACATAGTGAGATTTGCCTGTTTCCCCCAGGGTCGGGAGCTTTTTTGTTCCGTATATTGTCCTGCTACTCTGTGGCGTATGTACCGCACACAAGCTCGATCGGTTCGAGCCAGGAAGTAACTCCGATATTTGCGAGCTGTCCGAGGTGATATCTTCTACCTCTGGCAACTGTTTCTGGGCTTTGACTAATTGCCAGCGCAGCTCCACCAAACTCGCAACTTGCCGACTCAAAGCTTTAATACCTTCTATCGTTTCTTTTGTCAAGTCTCGCGGCACCGAGTCCATGACGGATAGCACTCCCAGCACCTGCCCATCAGAGCTGATAACTGGGATTCCGGCGTAAAATTTCACGAAGGGGTAGAAAACGATCAGCGGATGCTCGCCAAATCTCACATCTGTGGAAGCGTCTCGAACAATGGCGGGCCGTTCTTTAAAGGAATTTATAGGAAGTTCGAGCGCAAATCCGGGAGCAACTGGCGGTTGTTCCAGGGAAAGTACCCCGTCAAATTCCGAGTTTGAGCTTGATCTGTGGGCGAACTCTTCGGGATTTTGGTCTAGGGCGCGAGCGCAAAAATTCAGGTAACGGTGAGCCAAATTTTGATCTATACCTAACTGCGACTTCAACCAGTGGCGGTTACCGTCAATCAAGCTCAAGAAAGCAATAGGAGTGCGGCTGATCTGAGCTGCCAAACCGACCAAACTGTCCAAGCAAGCGTCTGGAGCAGAGCCGAGAAGCTGATACAAGTCAATGTTATGGAGCTTGAACACTTTTTCACCAAGAGGCAAGGGTGCTTTCATCATGTGTAACTGCCCGTCTAGTTGCTGGCAACCGCCCTTCTCAATACTTTCGAGAAAAACAAGCTATGAATTGTGTGATAGGAGACTGTGGGCGCAAATTCGGCGCAAGCAGCCTGCGCCGAATTCAGACTAACCTCTTGACTGAATCTGGAAACTTTTGAGTTATGGGAGTTAGAGCACCCCAGATCTTAAGACTATATAAATTATACTTCCAGTTGACTATGCTTTTGAATACCTCCGGCTCTCTAAATCTAAGAGCCTCTGTTGGGAGGAAGCCGCTTTCCAAAATATATGACGATTGCTTACCTAGAATTTTTTAATCAGTTTAATTGTATTTTAACAGACTTGTCTAATCGTGCGTAGCTGGCTTGCTGGTAGATTTAAATCAGGGGTTTGTGGCACAATACCAGTGTCCTTTACCGAGCTGTGCCTTAGCCGGGAGTTCAACTACAGTTAGGAGATGAATTACAAAAGATTGGTAAGATGTTAAACTTTGTAACAAGAGTTGTTCAAACTCGACCTTTTAGGGTTTATGGGGCAGGATTCACATTTTGCAACTGTTGTAATTGCCGATCAACCACTCTCCCAATTCCTTTTTTCGAGTTTGAGGTAAAAAAACAGGGGTAATGTTTCAACTAACGCTCCAACGGGGTTGACAATTATTGCATAGAGGCAACTCTCAAAAAATAACTGCAGGAAGTATGTTTTGTATTTTCAAGAACTATAAATAAACAGGGAGAAGAATATGTCTGCAAGTAGCAGTCAAGTACCAACTATTTTGGCAGTTGATGATAGCGTCGTGATGCAAGGACTTGTTAAACAGGCCTTAAGCAAAGAGTTTCGAGTTCTCGTAACCGACAATGCAGTGGATGCTTTGTCAACGATTTATCACGAACAAATTTCTGTTTTGTTGCTGGATGTTTCGATGCCTGGTATTGACGGATTGGAACTCTGCCGCACAGTGCGGAGCTTGCCTCAGTTTCAGAATTTGCCGATCGTAATGCTGACAGCGCGAGATGGAGCCTTTGATAAGGTACAGGGGCGTTTGGCGGGAGCAACAGAGTATTTAACTAAGCCTTTTGATGCTGATAAGTTGCGCGAGGTAATTGGTAAGTTTATCAAAATCAAATAATCCGACTTAGGAAAAAAATCAGTTTTGAGTAATTAATGAAGTAATTTGAGTAATTAATGAACTAAAAATTTGCGATCGCGCTATCTGATCCTCGACCTATTTAACAAGTCTGGCGGCGGGGTATTCTGCACAATTTGCGAAGTAAGTCCTAAATTTTTAATTTAGCCAGGAGTAGGGGGGCGATCGCACTGACAGGTAGAACATATTGGGCAGCACCGAGGGCGATCGCCTCCTTGGGCATTCCGAAGACAATGCAGCTAGCTTCGTCTTGGGCAATTGTCAACCCCCCTTGTCTGGCGATCGCCAACATTCCGTCAGCACCATCTCTACCCATTCCTGTCAGCAAAACTCCCGCTGCTGCCCGGCCATAAAAATTAGCTACCGACTTAAATGTCACCGTTACAGAAGGGCAGTGTCCCGCGACCTGAGCAGCTTCTGAATAAACAAATCGCCCTTGAGAGTCCAATTCTAAATGACGTTTTTCTGGCGGGAAATAAACAGTCCCTGCTTGTGGCAATTCCCCAAAAGAAGCTATCTTAACAGGCAGTTTCGATTCATAACCTAGCCAATCAACTAATCCTTGCAAAAAACCTTCACTGATGTGCTGGACACAAATTATAGGCACTGGGAAACTAGCCGGAAGTTTAGAAATAATCGCGTACAGTGCTTGCGGTCCGCCTGTAGAAGCCCCTATAGCCAATAATTTAATAGTTGGAGATTTAACATCTTGGTTGGAGAATTTGTAATTAGGAACTGGCGCTTGGTTGATTTTTATAATTTGATTATTATCTTCAGTTGGCATCTTTTTGGGATGCCGTGTAAATACTTTAACTCCAGAGAGTATTTTAACTTTAGCTATTAATTGATTGGCTAGGCGAGCGTAATCAGATACCAACCCGCCAATCGGTTTCGGAAAAACATCCAATGCACCAGCATTTAACACTTGAAATACATTGTGAGTATCATTCGCTTGCACTGAAGCACTAATTACTAAAATTGGTAGCGGATATTTCTTCATTACTTCTTCCGTAAATTCTAACCCGTTCATTGGTGCCATGTTCAAATCCGTACAGATTACTTGGGGCTGAAGTTTAGGGATTAATTCTAGTCCTTCTAATCCGTTGCAAGCGGTTCCTACAACTTGGATGTCTGGCGAGGACTCAAAAATTCGTTTGAGGACGAGCGTAACTACTGGAGAATCTTCAACTAACAATAGTTTAATGGGCGATAACATCAGTTTGCTGGGGAATGGGGAATGGGAAATGGGGAATGGGGAAGAGGGCACTTGTGCTGCCCTTCGACTTACTTCCCTTGGGCGAAGCTTAGCGGGCAAGGCGCGCAGGGCGAGTGGCTAAGCTCAGCACGAGTCGCTCAGTAACCGCGTAGTCAAAGTATTGGGCATTGGGCATCGATGCACTGGTAATGATGCACTGGGCACTGGATATTGGGTCGTGCTAATTGCTAGTAAATAACAAATGCCTCATAACCAAGGAGTAATGACTAATGACTAAACTAACCTTTTTAGTGTCTCTACCAACACATCTTGATTGAAAGTACCTTTAGGAATATAAGCATTTGCCCCCGCATCCGCCCCTCTTTTTCTATCTTCATCCGATGCCAAAGATGTCACTAAAATTATCGGCAACTCACTGTACTCTTTTTGCTCCCGAATCTTAATAGTCAGGGCCAAACCGTCTAAATTTGGCATTTGTATGTCAGAAATCACAGCATCAAAATCGCGAGTTTTTAATTTATGGAAAGCATCCAATCCGTCTACCGCAGTCACAACTTCGTAACCCGCACCTTCCAGGATGCGCTTTTCTTGAGTGCGCGTGGCGATCGAGTCTTCTGCTAATAGTATAACTTGTTTTCTGCTGGCAGTCTCAAGTTGCGATCGCGCACCAAAAACCCCCCGGGACGAAACTTGCTGGCGTACAGATTTTATCAAATCGTGGGGATTGAGTACCATACAAACTTCCCCAGTACCTAGAATTGTGGCCCCCGAAACATTTCGCACCCGTTTCAGCAATTGACTTTGAGGCTTCATCACCACATCCTGTTCGTCTATCAAAGCATCTACAAATAATCCCAATCTTTCCTCCCCAACTTTCAAAATAATACAAGGCATTTTTGAAGAAGTTGAATTGAGGAAGTAGTTTTGATTTTTTCTTAGAGCTTCGCTGCCGCTTTCCTGTCTCAAATACCGATTTTTTTGCCACCCTTGTCTATTGTTTAATTCTAGTAAATCTGTCAGATGAGCAACTGACAGAGGCTGACCCTTTGAAAGTATAGTTTCCTTACCTTCTATAGCAAATATCTCAGACTGAGACACCTGTTGAGCCGTGTCTACAAACTCGACTGGCAGAGCATAAGGAATGTCTTCAACTATGACAATCAATACATTTGCTGTAGCTAAAGACGTGCTGATTTGCAGCCTCAAAGTGCATCCTTTACCCGGTAAAGACTCTACTTGAATACTACCTTTTAGGGCTTCAACATTAGTACGAACTACATCTAAACCCACCCCGCGCCCCGATACTTCTGTAACAAATTTTTTGGTCGAGAAACCCGGAGTAAAAATTAAATTGTGGACTTGGTTCTCTGTCATTTCTGCCAGTTGTTCAAGCGTACAAATATTACGTTTTACTGCCGTTTGTTTAATACTCTCTAGATTTAGTCCCCGGCCATCATCAGCAACTTCAATAATAATATTGCTAGCCATATTATAGCCTTTAATTCGGAGAGTTGCCACGGGAAGTTTACCTAGTTTTTTCCGCTCCTCAACATTTTCAATACCGTGGTCGATCGCATTTCTAATCATGTGCATTAAAGGGTCTTTCATTTCCTCTAAAATGCGTTTATCTGCTGTAGTTTCACCTCCTTCAATCACTAAGGCAACTTCTTTACCTTCCCGTTTCGCTAAGTCTCGAACAGTTCGAGGAAATAAATTAAAAATAGTAGATAAAGGCAGCAGTCTCAGAGTGCGAATTCCTGATTCTAATGCCTCAGTAATTAATTCGAGTCTGGCAGTATCTTCATAAACTCGATTTCTCAAGCTGTTGACTAAAGTTCCGAGACGTTCTAAACGTTCTTCTGTACGTTGATAGTAATCCTGCAATTGGCTAAATTTACCGTTGGCTTTAATGCCGTTTTCATCTATTTGCATCCGATCAACAGTCAAGCTAGTTACAAAATATTCTCGGCTCCACTCTTCCCACAAAGTTGTAATTTGTTCTATCTCTGCAACTCGGTGCCCTAGCCGAGTTTTGGTGACAGTAAGTTCCCCTGCTTGAGTCATTAAATCGTCTAAATTTTGAGTAGCAACGCGAATGGTTTCAATGCGGTAGGATGAAGTTGAGGATGCAGTAACTGCCGACTGCGAAGCCGACTCACTGGTGGGCCCAGAAGGTGCCGGCAAGTTTTGAGCTTGCAGTAGAAATTCTGGCTTGGATTGTAGGGGTAAAAAAGAGGAATTTTTCTCTAAGTTAAGGACTTCAGAAGTTTCAACATTTGTTTCTAGTTCTGGAATAGGATGCTCAGTAAATTGCGGTTCTACCAACGGTTGTTCTGGTACTTGTGAAGATGAGGTATCTACTATTGAGGCTGCTGCCTGTGGCTTTGGCTGACTAGAAGCACCCATCATGCTAGCGAGTATGTAAAAAGTATTAACGCCGGAATCTTCGCCGGTAACGGCTTCGTTAACGAGTTTCCGCATGGCGTCTAAACCTTGCGAAAGTCGATCGCTAATATCCGAATTCAGTTGAGTTTCTCCTCGCTTGATGCCTCCAAAAATATGCTCCATTTGATGAGCTAAAGATGCTACATCTTTTACACCTAGCATCCCAGCATCACCTTTAAGAGAATGGGTTTCTCGCAACAATTGCTCTAACTTAGCTAAGTCGCTCGGATGTTGTTCTAAGTACAGCAATCCGTCGTCTAGTTTCTGTAAGTGTTCTTGACTAGCGACTTTAAATACATCTCGGAGTTCTTGATCTTCAATCATCATATATGTTGTTGAGTAATAGGTAATTGAGCAGGAATCAGGGGTAATTGATAATGATAATTATGTTGAATACTCAGTTGCTTGCTAATGACTAATGACTAATAACTACACTACTTCTTTAAGATTAAAGGCAGCTTCTGTGAGTTGTTGAGTACCGATTTTAACTTGAGTAATGCCGCTGACTGTTTGAGACGCAGATTCCTTCATAGAACTCATGGCATCACCTACTTGCTGAATCGCGATCGCCTGCTGTTTAACATTAAATGAAATTTGCTGGTTGCTAGCAAACACCAGATTGCAAGCTTCCCTCACACCAGTAAAAGCTTCTGCCGTATCTTGTGCTGTTTTCACCCCTTCTGCAACCGTTTTGCGACTCTCTTCAGTTGCTTTTACCGTTGAGTCGATCGCGCCCTTAATTTCTGGAATAATACCATTAATCTTTTGTGCTGCTTGTTGGCTTTCATCTGCTAACTTACGAATTTCGCTTGCTACCACCGCAAAACCTTTACCGTACTCGCCGGCTCTGACTGCTTCCACAGCGGCGTTGAGAGCCAGCATATTAGTTTGGCTGGCTAAATCGCTAACCAAACTTGCGAGAGTCGATATATTGCCAATCTGACTCGTGCTGTCGTCGAGTCGATGATTTTGCTTAGAAATTGCCACCACAGCTTCTCTAAGATTCAGCATTTGATTGAGAGTTTGATCTACTTTTTTAGTACCTTCTTCAGCTAGATTTAAAGCTTGGCGAGCGGCAATGGCAACAGACTCAGCTTGCTCGGCTGTTTGCTGAGAAGAGCGACCCAAATTTTCTAGAGTTATAGTTGTTTGATTAACCGAGACAAATTGCCTATTTGCTATTTGCTCTTGTCGGTTCATATTAGATTCTATTTGCAGTGAAAATGAGGATATTTGGTAAATCAACCCCCGAATCAGAGCAACAATTTTCTGCAAAAAAAAACATCCAAATCCCAGCACCACCGCCAGGGAAACAAGAGCAATAAGTGCAGCTATTTTTTGAAGATAATCTATCGAATGAAAAAGCAACTTTTTGGGTGAAGTAGCCACAATTACTAAAAATTTGTTTGTATTTTGTGGGCTGGGAAAAACTGTCTTATAGCTAATCACTAGATCCCTCTCATCAATATTTCCCTGACCCCCTGAGAGTATTTTAGCAAGAATGTCTCCTGAATAATCATTTTTGACATTTTCTTTAGTTTGGAGTTCAAATCCCCAGGCTTTTTTAGGATTGGGATGAGCCAGATAATACCCATCTTGATTTAAGATAAAAGATTGCTCTGATAGTTCAGGATTGAGATTTTTAATCATATGGATCAGAGTGCTACCCAGAGCATTACTAATGACCAAGCCTTGTCTTTCTCCTTTGGGATTAAAAATTGGAGTTGCGTAGCGAATTGTTGGCTTGTAAGGAGTTTCTATTTTCCCCCTTTCCTTATTCAGATTTAAGGAAGACACATAGACTTCTCCAGGTTTTAGCTTCATAGTTGCTGCAAAGTAATCTGTGTCTGCTTTATTTTGTAGCTGAGAATCTGGAATAACTTGGATATTTGTGCCATCAGAATTTACGCGCACGAGTTCCTTACCGCTGTTATCTATGTAACGCAATTGCATATAATATGGCTTGGCCTCCATCATGGATAAAAATGTAAGTTGCATTCGATCAACCCAATCTTTATAAGTTGAATTAGTTTGTTTGTCTAATCCCTTTCCTTCTCTCGATCTAATCAGTCCCTGAACTGGGGGAGTGTTGCGGAGAAACAAAATATCGGCTCTCAGATTTTCAAACTTGTTAATCATTTGAGAGGCGGTGGAATTAACACTGTCACTAAGGGTTATTAATGCTAAATTTTGCAGTGCTTCTGTTGAAGAAGAAATTCCATACCAACCAACAATAGATACTGGAATCAAGGTACTTAAAATTAGGAGTAGCAACAGTCGGTGCTGCATTTTTTGGAAAAATTGGTTAATCATTGGTTACTGGAAATCGGTTACTGGTAACTTGTACGCTCGCATAGTCTAAGTATAGGGAATTGGAAAATTGTACGATCGCGTAGCCGGGAGCATCTCATATTTGTAAAAACACTTATTCTGGCTCCTTCCTTCTTCCTTCTTCCTCCTGGCTGCTGGCTCCTGGCTCCAATTTCTAGCTGGGCTGCTTTCATTGAGATGCTCCCGCGTAGCCGAAGTATAGGGAATTGGGAATTGGTAGAACCAGAAAAAATAACAACTCCCAAATAATAACTCACAACTCACAACTATACTGCTGATTTGAGATTACGTTCTAATTTGCCCATAAACAAGTTATTACTCCGGTTAATATGGCTGGAATTGTAGGGAGGTCGATCGCCAAAGCAATTGCTTTAATTATTAAGGATATATGTGGCATTTTTAGGAAACTACTCATAATTCATCGCTCTCCTACAAAACTGCCTTCAAATCTAAGGCTGCTTCATTCAACTTTTGAGTGCCGACTTTAGTTTGACTGATACCGCAAGCGGTTTGGGCTGCGGCTTGATTGAGAGAGTTCATAGCTTGCACTACCTGTTCGATCGCGATTGATTGCTGTTTGGCATTCAGCGAAATTTGCTGAGAACTCAAAACCACATTGTTAATGGCATTGGCAACTCCTGCAAATGCCACTGCGGTTTCTGAGGCAATATTCACCCCCGATTCCACTGTTTTAGTTCCTTCGTCTGTCACCATTACCGTTGAGTTAATTGCCTTTTGAATATCAGCAACTAATAGATTAATTTGCGCTCCTGATTTTTTACTGCGATCGGCAAGTTTGCGAATTTCTGACGCCACCACGCCAAACCCCTTGCCGTGATCTCCCGCCCGCACTGCTTCAACAGCAGCATTGAGTGCTAACATATTAGTTTGATTGGCCAAATCGCTAACTACAGTTGAGATATTACCAATGTGATCTGTTTGTTCGCTCAACTCTATAATTTGTCCTTGGATATCCTGAACTTTAGTTTTCAGAGTTGCCATTGCTTCTAAAGTTTGTTCTACAGCTTTTGTGCCACCTCCAGCTAAATTCAAAGCTTGCATTGCTTGAACCACCGCTGTTTCTATTTGCTGTGATGTCGCCCTGGAAGATGCTCCCAATTCGTCCATTGTAGTAGTAGTTTGATTTACTGAAGCTGCTTGCTGACTTGCCATGCGTTCCTGTTCTTCCACGGTGGCTGCAATCTCAGTGGAAGAAGTGGCGATCGAGCTAATTGCCCGATCGATAGTTTGGGCAATTCCTGACGAAATCAGCCAAGCTATAACCGCACCTAACACCAATAAAAACACGGAACCAAATACCAATGCCGAGAGCAAGAAAACTAAAGATTGCTTCGTTTTTTCTGTAGCTTGCTTAATCGCTTTTACTTCTATTTCGCGAAATTGCTTATTCACTTCCACAAATTCGTTCACAAATTTTGTCTGTTTTCCTGTGTTAAATATAGCCAATGCTTCGGCTCTCTTATTTTGTTGTAATAAAACAACTATTTCGTTAGAACCCTCATAATATTCTTTGCAGAGATCTAACATCTTGTCTAAACGAATTCTCTGTTCAGGATTTTTAATTTTCAACTTCGCACTCTTACCCGACTGACTAGCTAATTCTCCTCCTGTTTTAAAATCCTTTAAAAACTGCGGATTTTTATTAATTAAATACCCGCGCATTCCCCGTACCATTTGTTCAGCACCTGTGGACATATCATTTGTGTATCTGATCACATTTTCTATCCTTTCTACTTCTTGAAAATTATTCAATACCTGATTAGTAGTTGTATAAACTAGCACAGGAAAACCCAAGTATATAGTTGCTGGTGCTACATAGGCCAGCAGCATTCTATTTCTAATATTTAATTTTATTAACTTAGAAAACATATTTTTCTCCTTAATTTAAGCACGTGCATAAACGAATTAGATTGCTTAGTCAAATCTCGCTTGAAAAGCGGATTTGGTATAACTCAATACGCTTGGGTTAAAACTATTTATTCCTCACCGATCCCCGTCGCATCCACCGCATCGTTGCGAGGACTTTGAGTAAGTTCTGGTCCCTGCCTTGAGAAGGGGGGCTCGGGCTTAACTCAACCGTATTGTGGTATAACTAACTTCTTTAGTCCTGGACGCATTTCAAGATAATTCTCTCATGCTAAGTCCCGCTGGTTACCAGTGCTGATCTGTGCGTTGGATAGGGATTGCTAAGGAAAT
Source organism: Microcoleus sp. S13_C5 (assembly GCF_036700845.1). NCBI lineage: Bacteria > Bacillati > Cyanobacteriota > Cyanophyceae > Oscillatoriales > Microcoleaceae > Microcoleus > Microcoleus sp. S13_C5. The sequence goes on along the minus strand of NZ_JAUBPR010000029.1, from coordinate 40,288 downwards.
GAAGTATTAAGCCAGATGCTTCACTAGACTCATGACACATATGCTTTGTATAAGTCCTCTTCTTGATTCAAACCTCTTCATCAACAACTACTCCTCCTTTTGTCAGCAGTTTTTGCAAGTTCAGAATAGCCATCATTTTTTCCCCGTAAATAGCTGTCCCCCGTAAATATTCGCGGTTGGCAGAATGCAGTGCTGCCGGAATAGCCGCCATTTCCGACACATTTAAGTATATAATATCTAATATTTCGTCAACCACTATACCAGCGACCACATCCGCCACTTCGACAACGATCGCCTTAGAGAGATAATTTGCCGCCTCCGACATATTTAAAGACATATTTAAAAGACTGCGAATATCAATTAGCGTCACAATTTCTCCCCGTAAATTTATATTTCCCACTATGCGATCGGGAGTGCAAGGAACCGGAGTTACTTGGTTGATATCAGTAAATTCGCGGACTAGATCTAAATGAATACCAAAGTATTCGCCATTCAAAACAAACACCGCCAGGGACATATTGATTGCAGCATCATTTTCCCCCTCGCCTCCCAGCCTCAAATTATTAGTCCGCGATTGAAAAATTGCTTTTTCTTCCGGGGTAGCCTGCGGGCAAAAAACGTGACGATTGCTCAAAATCTTAGGATTTTTGCCTAACATTTTTGCACCTATTTGCCACCGTAAACTTTCCGTATCTGACTCACCTGCTGTTTCTTGATTACCTGCATTGCTTGGAGAAACAGGCCAGCTTTCCTGTGACCTTTCGGGAGAATATCGAATTAAGTGATCGAGGTTTAGCAGCATGATAATATCGGCTTCACAGCGGGCAAGTCCAGCTACAAAATAATGAGAGGCTTCTGAATTCTCTCGTCCGTAAGATAGCTGCGGAGTGATGGTATCTTCTGAGATTTCCTTAACTTCGCGAACTTGATTGACAATTATACCGACTTTCGATTCTTGCCACTCGATGACGATCGTACTATCTGTCACAGAATACTCCTGCCAAACGTATCCAAAACGAAGATTCAGATCCATCACGGGCAGAATTTCGCCCCGAAGGTCGATCGCCCCAACAATATCTTGAGGTGCTTCTGCAATTGCTGTCAACTCCGGCAGAAAGAAAATTTCCCGAACGTAGCAGGCTTCTATACCGCAGAGAAAACCGTTCTGTTCAAAGATAAGATACGGTTTAGTTTCCATATTTTAGTGTACAGTTTCTTTACTGTATAATTTTAACAATTTTTTTTTAACATTCATCAGGACTTGACTAGCTGTCATTTTCCCCTGTGAATCTATGGGAGTGTTTGGCGGTAGTGCTTTCAAGATTTCACAAGATGAATTGTACATTTTAAGAGCTCTTTTTACTTGACCTTCCTTATTGTATATATTCCCTAGTTCTATATAAGCTGAAACAAAAGATGGACACATATAAATAGTCCTCTTTAATAAATTCTTTGCTGTTTCCAATTGCCCCTGTTCTTCAGCAATTTGAGCTTGTAAATAATCAGTATATACTGATCCAGGATCGACTTTTCTCGCTCTATTACAGTATTCTATTGCCTGAGAATAATTGCCGGCATTAGCCTGAACTTGAGCGATTAAAAAATAAGCATCAAAATTATGTCCCTGCAAGTTTATTGCCTCTTGTGCCTTGTTGATAGCCGCAGCATAATCTTGATTTTTAAATAATTGTTTAGCCTCTAAAATTAGCATTTGAGGCGTTTTATTTTGAGTATTTTCTGCTATTATTTTTTCTGTAACTGACACGGCATTGTTCGGCAAGCCGTCCTCCAGATAGCGAGAGGGCAGCATATTCCCCAACGGATTACTTATTTTTAATACGGGTGGAATCTCTATCTCGGGAAAATTGCTGTTAGTAGTAAAACGAGGTGGCATAGTTTCCCCTGTTAGCAACTCACCACTATCATCGCCCATAGTATCTGCTTTCGGGAATTCCCGAAATGCCGAGTTGGCTTCCCCTACCGTCGCAACCCTAGACTTTATTTGAGAGCCTTCATCGGGTACTGCATCCCGCCGCTGATACACCACCGACTCCGGGAAAATCTTGGGTTCAAACTCGTTCATAATTTGACCGTAAACTTCAGCGTGACCGGTCATTAAATATCCTCCCGGTCTCAGGGTCTTGGAAAATTTTTTAAGTACCAGTGAAATATACTTATGTTCAAAATAAACAAAAACGTTTCTACACAAAATTAAGTCTATGTTATAAATATTTTGGTAAATATTAGGAAACTCATCTGTGATTAAATTTACACAACTAAAGTTGACACTTTCTCGCAATTCTAGATTAATTTCCCAATCATTTGGCCTCTGATGAAAATACTGCTTTTGTATCTGCGGTTCTACCAAGCGAAACGACCAATGACTGTAAACTCCCTGGGGCGCTTTTTTGATGACTTTTTCATTAATATCTGTACCTAAAATCAATATTTTCCATTGCTCCCAATCTGGAATCAATTGTTTTAAAACAATAGCTAAAGAATAAGGTTCTTCACCGGTTGAGCAGCCTGCACTCCAGATTCGCAGTGTAGGCTGCATTCCCAAGGTCTTGTGCAAGTTTCTTTTCTGCTCTATCAATTCAGGAAAAATTACTCTGTTTAACAGAGCAAACTGTCCTTTGTCTCGCATAAAATAACTTTCAGTTGTGGTTAATAGCAATACTAATTTTGCCCATTCATTTTTACTTTCAAAAGTTTTGGCGGTTAAAAGTTTATAATATTTTTCTGGTTCTGCAATTTTTTTTTCTCTCATTCTAGTCATGATTTTATGAGACAAACCCGCTCTATCTTGGGAGCGAATTCGTACACCCATCTCCGTTGTAATTAAGTTGATAAATAGCTGAACTATGGAATCATTCATGTCAACTCATGTAGATTAATTTAATAATTTGGGAAGTGGCAACTTTTACTGAGCTGGTGCTGAGTTTGTGCTGAGCATAGCTGCTAGCCTGTGGCTCGTCCGTTCGCGAAGCCGAAGGGAGCCGAAGGGAAGTGCGTAGCTGAACTATTGAGAATTGGGAAACTTGTAAGCTCGTGTAGTCGAAGTATTGGTAATGGGAAATTGGGGAATTGGAAATTAGAAATCGGGAATTTAGCCGATCGCATTAACAAGAACACTGTCACACAACATCATAATATCAGAAAGTGGTCAGCTACTTAAAGGAAAAAGGCAAAAGGTAAAAGACAGAAGCCAGGAAAAAATTCTCCCTTCTGTCTTCCACCTTCTGCCTTCAAAGGTACTAATCTCCAACTTTAAGCTGGATATATCCGCAGGCGGCGATTGGGTTCTTCTCCAAAACTGTGGGATTTCAGGTGATAGTGTTCCACAAGTTCGTGCTGCATTTTGCGGACGTTGGGAGAACGGGGCAGGAGTTCCACCGGCTGTCCCTTCGGAATGACAATTTGCTCGACTGCTAAGCGCGTTTCTTCGAGAGCTTCGAGCTCGTCAGAAGAACCGCTGCGGGCGAATAAGGCGAGGTCTGCCACTTCCGGGGTACCGGGGTCATCCATGTCTAACAGACGCCGCAAAGCTCTCGCTACGTGGGGAATAGTGCCGGCCTTAATTGTATGCAGGGGAACTTGGCGAGTTTTGGCCAAGTGCCTCAATTTCGACTGGTTCCGAACGTTCGATCGCAAAGCCAAAACCACGTCAGCGCTCTCAATATCCTTTGTCAGCAGTACCGGCAGGTTCAGCGTCGAAATCACCTGTTCGAGCTGGTGGCGAGCTATGCCGTAAGGATAAACGTGGAGGGGCAAATCTTCGCCGTTAGGGCCGACATTCTGGGAAAAACGTCCGGGCTTAGGTCCCGGATCGACGGACAGGGATTCTTCGAGCAGTTGCTCGAAATACCGAGTCTCAGAAACCGGCGCGCTTTTAGCAGCGAAGTTCTCGCTGGGAGCCGGCATCGGCACCATTTTGCCAGCACTCCGCCACCCTGAGATCGGTGTGACGGGCCGGATTGCTGATACAGCAGCCGGGCCGCTGGAAGCTGCCATGCCCGGAAACCGGGCGGGGGGAGCGGCTGACTCGCGCTCGATAATTATTTCTCCAGTCTCGCTGACGCTTCTGATTTGCTGGTGCGGTTCGCGTCCCCGCAGCAAAGTGTCGATCGCATCTGCGACTCGCTCGTGGATTACCCAGCGCTCGCGTTCGAGCATTTCGATGGCAATTTCAAAAGTTGGCGGTGCTTTGCGCTCCAAAACCGTCTTTTGAGAACCGCGCCGTCTTGCTTCGTCATCTCCCAGCGTCACCGCTTGGATGCCCCCAATTAAATCTGCCAGAGTTGGGTTTTTCATCAAGTTTTCGATCCGGTTCCCGTGGGCGGTACCGACCAACTGCACGCCCCTTTCGGCGATCGTCCGAGCCGCCAAAGCTTCGAGTTCCGTGCCGATTTCGTCAATCACGATCACTTCGGGCATATGGTTTTCCACTGCTTCGATCATGACTTGGTGCTGGAGTTCGGGACGAGAAACTTGCATTCTGCGAGCTCTGCCGATCGCTGGGTGGGGAATATCTCCATCTCCGGCAATTTCGTTGGAGGTGTCGATGATTACCACCCGTTTTTCCAAGTCATCGGCGAGCACGCGGGCAATTTCCCGCAGGGCCGTGGTTTTGCCGACTCCGGGGCGACCGAGCATCAAAATTGACTGACCGGTTTCCACCAAATCGCGGATAATGCCGATCGTCCCGAACACAGCGCGGCCAACCCTCAAAGTCAAGCCGATAATCTCGCCACTGCGGTTGCGTAGGGCGCTAATTCGGTGCAGGGTTTGCTCGATACCGGCTCGATTGTCGCCGCCGAAGTGGCCGACTCGCTCGATGCAATAGTTGAGGTGTGCCTTGGAAACTGGCGTTTGAGAAAGAGGTTCGGCCAGCGAGGGAAAACGAGCTTCAGGTTGGCGGCCCAAATCCATGACAATCTCAATGAGATTGTTGCGCTGCGGGTGCTGCTCTAAGGGCTGCCGGATCTCATCTGGCACGATGTCTAATAATCTGTTGAGGTCGTCTGTAATCTGCATTCGCCTCGATGTGTTCGGTGACGTTTTCAACTTTTTAGTCAGTGGTCATTAGTCATTAGTCATTAGTCATTAGTACCAATGCCCAATGCCCAATGCCCAATTCCCAATGACTAAAATTCTTTGAGCTGGGAAACTAGAGAACGAGCTAAACTCACGGCCTCCGAGAGAAGTTCTGGGACGGCTTCAAGCTGAGGTAGCCGAGATGTTTGAACTCCGGCTGCTGACCGCGCGACTGCCACCGGAACGGCATAGGCTCGATCGGTCTGCATTGTGTCTAATTGTTCTAAAATTGGCGACAGCAAAACCCTGGCATAGCTGCCGTAAGCTATACCTGCAATGTGTGGGGTATCAGGAATGGACAAATTTTTCCGATACTCCCTCATCAGTCCCTCGGCTCTCAACTTGCTGACAGTGTGAGCATTAGTGCCGCCTGCAAGTTGCACGTATCCCGGCAACTGGGCAGCCAAAACTTTTTGACCGAGTTTGACCGCGGCTCTAGTAGTTCCTGTTCCGATATCTCCGCTCATTGGCCTACCGTCGGTTTGCCAAATTAGGGGACAAGGAAGGGGGGAAATTATTTGATAGAGTGTCCGCAAATAATCAATCAAACCGTCTCCATCCGGGCAACTAATTGCTATTACCTTGAGTTGACCGACCCAGGGAGCTATGCTCGACCAAAGTCGCCCAAAATCTGCCTCTCTGCCTACTTGCGTGTGGATTTCTAGGGCGTCGGCACCGGATTGCAAGATTAAAGGTGCGATCGCGGCGGGAGCAGACACGTAAGAACGAGTATAAATCAGTTGGCTCGGACAAATCGGCAGACAGCGACCGCAGCCATAGCACTGCTCGTCTATCACCCCGGAAAAACCACTGCCAGCCCTCTGAAAAACTATTGCTTCGGCTGGACATATTTTTTCGCACGGCCGCCAGCAGTCCGCCGGACAATCGGCTGGGTTGAATTCGGCTTTGCGAAAATGCGGGTCTTCCCCATCGTTTAAACTCACCATCAGCAACGGCAACCCTTTGCCGCCAAACCTGCGGTTTTGAGTTCTTGCCTGTAATTCGCTGGCCACTTGTAGGGCTTCTTTCGCTGCGGCGACGGCGGCGGGATCTGCCGCGACATCGATACAGTCAGCGCCTGCTAAGGTGTAAGCCAAGGTGAGATTTCGTACAGCAGGCAGGTGTTGAAAGCTCGCCCCACAGATCAGCTTGAACCAATGGCCACCTTTTAATGAGTTTAGGGGATGATAATGTTCTGTCACCCTTATATGCTAATCCTTTCAGCTAAAAATTACTATGTGGAAATTTCTACTTAATTTTAAAATTTAGGCTGATACGAGCTGGAAACGCTACTGATAGCAGTAGCTCTGGTGCTGTTGGCCCTATATGTAGAGTTCGGAGGTAACTATTTTTGAGAAATCTAATTTTTTTGAGAGTGCCTAGCGATGACGCGATTTTCAACTTTGCCGATCGGCTTTAGTTATGGACAGACTCTCTATCCTATCATACTTGGGTCGATTTAGCAAGAAAAAAGTAGACTAGAGATTTTTTTTGAAGTGGTCGTGCAGTGGCAGTTGCCATAAAGTTCGATCGAGCATTGAAACCCATCGACCAACCGCAGATGAACATTCTCCTCCCTGACTAGAAGCTAAATTCATCTGCGTTAATCTGCGATTCAACGAGCTATACTACTTGCTCAGCCGCTTGTAAACCGTAGCCAAAGCATGGCTATCCCCCACATTTCCCGGAAACAAAACAACTGGTAAATTGGGAAACAGAGGATGCTCTGCCTCGGTTTTCACCACCGAACAACCTGCTATAATTTGACCGATTTGCCTGACACTTTTCAGCGACAAACCTGTACTCAAAACATCATTAGAAGTAATGCCGCCCTTGCTAATCAAAAACCCGATATCTGCAGGCAGTCCCCGCACGATATCCATCAATAAAGCAGAAACCGCCTCTCCAAATTTTAACCGGACTTCGGTATTTTCAAACTCGAGTTCCTTGCGGCTGGTATAAATTACAGGCGTTTTGCCCTCTGCATGAGCAGTGCTGGCTTTTTCGAGAATTTCATCGAGCATTTGGGTGCGATACTCGGGTGAATCTTCTAGCAAGTGAGATACATCTATTTCAATGCTAACTATATTGGGTTCTTTTAACAAGCGTTCCAATTGTTCAGTAGTTTTCTTAACGTGGGAACCAACTATTACTGCACCGGGTTTGCCACCCCTCACATATTTTGCCATTTCGTCGGCTGCTACTGGCTGCGGGCCGAGGTCAGCTAAGGATGTTAAAATACTCGCTGCACTGCGGAATAAAAACTTTTTGCCTTGACTGACTGCATTGAGAATGTGTTTGGCAAATGTGTCTAAATCGCCTTGGCTTTGGCCGTCAACAACTGCACATTGGTTGTCTGTCATGTCCATCAGTCGCTCTAAACTTCCGTAGCGAATGTCTCCGAGTAAAATGCGATCGACTGCATCAGCAGGGATGCGACCTTTGGTTTTTTCTTCTACATAGTCTGGCAGGTAACTGTGACTGTACCCGAAGACTGAATCTTTGGCAAATTCGGTTTCGTGTACTGGTGTCGGGACACTGTTAACTACTAGGTAGTGCACGCTGTGGCGGGTAATTCTGCCTCCTTCAAAAAAGGCGGGAATTAGAAAATGGGCGTCGAAGGGGCCAAGTTCTTCGGCGATCACGTCGGTTTCGATGGGATAGTGACCGCGCAGGGTAGAATCGGAACGGCTAACTATTAGGAAGTCTTCGATTTTTTCGTTGGCGATCGCCCTTTTTAAATTTTGGCACACTTCGCGGGTGACGGAGGCTGCTTTTTCGGGAGTGAGCGATCGAGTATTTGTCAGTATGAAGAAAATTGGGCACTTGTCCCGCAGCCCCAAACGCAGGGTGTCTTCGTCCCAACGTGTCAGCAGCAAGCAACTGTGCACGGTTTGAGAACCTGTCGGATCGTCGTCGAGAACTATAATCTTGGGTTTGGCAGAAGACATACTGACCTGGTTGTTAACGTCACCTTTCCAAGATATCCTTACCTGTTACGTAACAGGAAAAAATTTACAATAATTATGATATTTTTTTAAGAATTCTCCTAACTCATAATTTTAAAAATGTCTTTGAGTTCGATCGGTTCAGTAAGCTGCATATTGCTACTGGATAAGAGGCGCACGCAGCCGTGCACGCTACTTACTTTTGCCATTTTTAAAATTAGCAGCGTTTCGAGCTTGCAACTTTTTCATTTCTGCTTGAACTCCCACGGCTACCTGCAAAGCTTCGTTGAGCAATCGTCCTTGTTCGCTGGCTCGATCGCTAATTTGCAGGGCATTCAAAGTTCTCAAATTATTGGCAAACAATTCGGAGTTAGTATCGACAAATTTTTTGTTTTCCCTAAGAATTCTTTCGGTTTTCAAAGCTCGAACTAAATCGTCTCTGATGAGCTGCAAGGCTTCAATAACTTTTGCTCGATCGCCGATTTTGACTTCTGCATTTCCAGCATCTTCTATCTGATCATTAATGGCGATCGCTTCGATTATACCATTATAGCGATCCACATCATCAAAAAGATTGATTAAATCTTTGTTTTGCCGACTGCATCGAATTTTCCACGCATCCTCAAGGATTAAACCGAGTATCGCAACCAAGTGGAGGGCGAACCACAACAAATAAGCTCTAGGAAATATCGCAACCAGTAGCCAACAACTGATTAGAACCAAAACAATTAAACCGACTGTTTTCAAAGCTTCGCGGGCAAACTTAGTCGCTGTCGGCGGCCGGTATACGCGATCAGGCCCCGCGCCGGTGAGGTGCTTGAGCTCACCGAGAGTAATTTCTAATCCCTGAATGTCAGCTCGCATAAATCTTTACAAATATTTGTTAATTATAAAGTTTTGTAGTAGAACAAGGGGCTCGTCTACAATAAACCTAACACTTTTTTCACCCAAAACTGCACTATGTCCGCACGCCCTATATACCTCGACAACCACGCCACAACCCCCGTAGATCCACGGGTACTTGAGGCGATGCTGCCGTATTTCACCGAACAATTCGGCAACGCAGCCAGTATCAACCACGTCTACGGCTGGGAAGCAGAAGCAGCGGTAAAACAGTCACGACAAATCATAGCAGAAGCGATCAACGCCTCCCCAGAAGAAATTGTTTTTACCAGCGGTGCCAGCGAAGCAAATAACTTAGCGATTAAAGGTATCGCCGAAGCTTATTTCAGTAAAGGAAAGCACATTATCACAGTAAAAACCGAACACAATGCAATTCTCGACCCCTGTACCTATTTGCAAAAATTGGGGTTTGACATTACTGTTTTACCGGTGAAAAGCGACGGGCTGATTGATATAGGCGATTTGATCAAAGCGATTCGCGCCGAGACAATTTTAGTTTCAGTGATGACGGCTAACAACGAAATTGGTGTCATCCAGCCGATCGCAGAAATTGCAGCAATTTGTCGGGGAAATGACATTCTTTTCCACACAGATGCGGCACAGGCGATCGGCAAAATTCCCCTCGATGTAGAGGAGATGAATATCGATCTAATGTCCTTGACAGCCCACAAAATCTACGGGCCAAAAGGGATCGGTGCTCTCTACGTGCGCCGCAACAAACCGAGAGTGCAGCTAGCGCCACAAATGCACGGAGGAGGCCACGAACGCGGAATGCGATCGGGAACTCTCTACCCACCGCAAATAGTTGGGTTTGCCAAAGCAGTAGAATTGGCAATTACGGAAATGGAGTCGGAAACAGAACGAGTGGTTAATTTACGGCAGCGTTTGTGGGAAAATTTGAGTGAATTGGGCGATGTTTTTCTCAACGGTCACCCTACTAAGAGATTGCCGGGGAATCTCAATATTAGTGTAGGCGGCGTTGACGGTCAAGCGTTGATGTTGGGTTTGCAACCGGCGGCGGCAGTTTCTTCGGGATCTGCTTGCACTTCGGCGAAAATATCTCCATCTCATGTTTTAGCAGCGATCGGGCGATCGGACAAATTAGCTTATGCTTCAATTCGGTTTGGTATTGGCCGGTTCAATACCGAAGCAGAAATAGATGCAGTCGCCGAACACGCGATCGCAACTATTACATCTCTCCGACAAGCTCAAAAAGTCACTCAACTTTAGATTTTAGATTTTAGATTTTAGATGGGATAATTGAAGATTAGGAAGTAGTTTTGAGTTTTGAGTTTTAAATGATTTAACTTAAAACTCAAAACTTTTCCTCTTTTTATCACCGAGTATAATTTGGATCAACCTCTTATTTAGAACCAAACACCTCGCGCACCCGATAAATCGGTTTTCCCTGCGACTCGTGATAAGTCCGCATCATCACTTCCGCCAACAAACCAAAACAAAATAACTGCACTCCAGTTAACAGTAAAACCACAGCCAAAATCAGCAAAGGACGATTGCCAATACTTTGACCAAAAGCAAATTTTAAGACTGTCAAATAAATCCCTAAAACCGTTCCTAACGTCATAGAACTCAGTCCCAAAAGTCCAAAAACGTGCATCGGTCGAGTCAGGAACTTTTTCATAAAAGAAATAGTTAACAAATCCATCAACACCCGAAAAGTCCGCCAAATTCCGTACTTACTTTGACCGAAACGGCGGGCGTGATGTCGCACCGGCAGTTCTGCAATTCTCGCCCCTTCAATAAATGCCAACGCTGGCAAAAAGCGGTGCAATTCCCCGTAGAGATTTAAGTCTGCTACCAACTCGGATTTATAAGCCTTCAAAGAACAGCCGTAGTCGTGCAAAGTTACGCCTGTAACGCGACCAATTAACCAGTTCGCAATTTTAGAAGGAATCAACCGGCTAATAGTATTGTCTTGCCTATTTTTGCGCCAGCCGCTAACTAAATCGTAGCCTTCATCTAACTTTGCCAACAATAGCGGAATATCAGCCGGGTCATTTTGCAAATCGCCGTCTAGGGTAACAATAGCACGACCGCGAGCGCGATCGAAACCTGCCGACATGGCAGCAGTTTGCCCGTAATTGCGGCGCAAAATTACAGCACAAAGATCATCGCGAGTGCTGGCTAACTGCTGGAGAAGTTCAGCAGAACCGTCCTTAGAACCGTCATCTACACAAATAATTTGATAGCTGAGTCCAGATGGTTGGATAGAAGAGGCGATCGCCTCAATCAAATGAGGCAAACTTTCCACCTCATTATACACCGGCACCACCACTGAAACGTCGAGAACAACCTCAGCGCCAGCCTGCTGTGCAGCCAATTTTTCCAAAAATAATGCAGCGTCCATTTATTTATTCGATAATATCAACAGTCAACCGTCAACAGTCAACCGTCAACAACTAATTAGGTTGATAACTTGCCACAACTTTACCATATCCCCGCAATTGCTGGTAATAAGCTTGACTGACTCGATCGCCATCCTCCGACAAAACATCGATACCGATACCGTTGCGACCTTGTGCTTGTCCCGAACTGTGAATGTAGCGATTATCTCCGAGATACAATCCTACATGAGTTGCTTTTTCGGGCGTACCAAAAAATACTAAATCCCCCGGTTCTAAAGCACTGATACTAATAGGTTTAGTAAAAGCTTCCTGCTGATAAGCATCCCTCGGCAACCAGATGCCCGCAGCCACAAAAGCAGCTTGCATCAAGCCCGAACAATCATAATTCGGCCCGACTGTACCGCCCCAAAGATAATAATTGGATTGGTTCATAGCCTCGCGAGCGAAAGTAATTACAATTGGTAATTTTTCCTTGATTTGGCCCTCAGAAAGCACCAGAGGATGATACACTGTTTCTGTCGGGTCGAGCAACTCAACATCTCGAATATCCAGCCATCCCGGATAATCATCTTCGCACAGTCGCACCATTACAGCCGTTGTATCCCCCTCAACAACCGAGTCTATGTCATTTCTCCCCTCCTTATGAAGGGGGGGGTCAACTACTCGCAAATGTCGCCCCAGCGCTGCTTGAGTTGCCAATCGATCGCACTTTGGGGAATCGTAAATATTTATGTGCGATCGGACTCGGTACTGCACAACATCAGATAATTGATAATTGGCCATTGCTAATTGCTCATTGTGTGCTGTTAATTGTTCGCATTTATTGTTCGCATTTAACGAGAGATTGCCATTAGCTGCTAGCCGTTAACCGTTAACCGTCAGCCATTAACCATGACATTTTTTCACAAAGACGAACAATTAGAAAACCTCGGCAGTAGCATTATAGACTCCACATTGTCAGAATTTACAGGATTAAGTGGCGATCGTACAGCCATTACCTGGATAGTCTACGATCCGCCGGTGCGAGTCAATACAGGCGGCGCCCTGAGTCCAGAAGAATTTTGGAAGTATCAACCGCGAGGTTTTAGCGCTAGAGCTTCCCAACGAATTTATCCAGCCAGCATCGTCAAATTATTCTACCTCGTTGCCATCTGGGAATGGGCGCAAAAAGGCATGATTCAAACATCGCCAGAATTAGAACGCGCCGTGCGAGATATGATAGTTGATTCCAGCAACGACGCCACCAGTTTAGTAGTAGACGCGCTCACCGGCACCACCAGCGGCCCAGAATTATCACCAGGCCCCTTTGAAACTTGGAAACAGCAGCGAAACCTCGTCAATCGTTACTTTCAATCATTGGATTGGCCGGAATTACAAAATATTAACGCCAATCAAAAAACCTGGTGTGACGGCCCCTACGGTCGCGAGCGAGCATTTCTGGGAGAATTAATGGAAAATAGAAATATGCTGACCACAAATGCAGCGGCGCGTTTGCTGCACAGTATAATCGGCGGCGTAGCTGTTTCTGCCAAAGCATCGCAAGAAATGATGGGTTTAATGAAACGCAGTTTAGACCCAGCAGAATTAGAGGCAGATCCTGAAAATCAAGTAACGGGTTTTTTAGGCGGGGGATTGCCAGAATCAGCAAAATTGTGGTCAAAAGCGGGACTGACAAGTCAAGTGCGTCACGATGCTGCATACATTGAAGTACCGGGTTTGCGGCCGTATTTGTTGGTTGTATTTACCGAGGGGAAAGAGAATAGCAAGAATGAAGAGATTTTGCCATTTATATCGCGGCAATTTGTCGAAGCAATGAAAGTGTTTAATTAGAGCGAAACTTACACAAAAACTGCTTTGGAGCACTGTTATTAGAGGTAAGGTGCGGAGTGCAAAGAACCCTCAAGAGAGAGTTTATGCGGAAAGAAGTAATATTTGTGAGCTGACGGGGTGACAACGGCTCTAAAATCTTTAGGGACTATGCTTTGAGGCGATCGCCAGCCTCTATTTTTGAGAGCGCGATCGGCTTAAAACCTTGTCAGCGCAAGGATTTTAAATTTCTTGTCACCTCGTGAGATTTGTGAGTCAGTTTTGTTGTAAAAATGTGATGGATAATACAGAAACTTAAAATGGATTGCAGTAAAACGAGGAATAAATTTTATTTTGCCGATAACTTACATACAATAGGAAATTAAAATACAACCCAAAAATATGAGAAATATAATGTTACGAAAAGCTTTTATCGGCTTAATTTCTTTCGCACTACTTACCATCATTACTTTGAGCAGTCTGACTTCCAAAGTTACTGCCATGCCTACTTGCTCAAATGAAACTCTGAAAGGACTTTATGTCCATACCTCTTCTGGTTTTCGTGGTACCGCTGCTCCATTTATTCCCTTGGCAACACTTAGAACTGCTGAGATTCTGAATGGAAAAGTAAAAGGACGCGGTACTTTAAGCCTTGGAGGTGATGTGAAGAATTACCGAGTTGAAGGTACCTATGAGGTTTCTAGCGACTGTACAGTCGTTTTTAGTCATTCAGCCATTTCGGATGATGGCACCATTAGCCAAGCTTCTAAGCACTTTGGGATTATTGTTGATAAGGGTAAGAAGGTGTACTACATCCAGCAAACTCCCAGTATAAATGAGACTGGTATTGATGAAAAGGTAAGTTAATCTGTCTAACATTTTATATAAGCACCACTAACAATACTCCGGACAATTTTGGGAAGGAGACTACAAGCTTACGCGGGGCAAGGATCATAAATAAAGTCGAATTAAATGCCGCGTCAGGGGTGGAGCTGACATGGATTTAAATTATCCACAGGGGCTCAAAGTCATATAGAATAAGCCATTGGGTAATATGAAAACTGTCCGGACTATTGCACTAAAATCAATCATTGAAAACATGACCAAGCCTAAATACACAACTAAAAGTGAAACAGAGCGAGTTTTCGAGGTTTTGGCAACTTTCAATAAAGATGCTAAAAATATTCAATCTCCCCTAAACCTTGACACTAAAACCTCCAGTCAGTCAGTTTTAACTATGTCTTCTTTAGGACAACTGGGACGATTTGGTAACCAACTTTTTCAGTACGCTTTTCTGCGAATTTGTGCCCACAAAACCGGAGCTATAGTGGAATGCCCGCCCTGGATTGGTCAACTTCTATTTGGACATAATGACGCTCCAATTTCCCGTCGGCTAGAGCCTGCAATTGAGCGTAAAGATGATGAAAAAAATTTATTCGATATAGTTCCAGAATTTGTCCCTTACGTTGAAAAAATTGCCGGAGCAAAGAGCCGTCGTCTTGGATCAGAAGTCCTTGAGAATGGGATAGAAAATGTCGATTTGTGGGGCTTTTTCCAGATATCAACTCGTTTCCTTGCCCCCTACCAGGACTATATTCGCTCACTATTTCAACCTGTGAGTGAGTTAAATTTTTCATTGGAAGAAGGCCTGAAGATTCTTCGCTCTAAAGGCAAAACACTTGTGGGAATTCATATTCGTCGAGGTGATTACATTACTCAAGTACGAACAGGCTTTACTTTAGTTTTCCCTGAAAGTTGGTATTGTGAATGGTTAGATACAATTTGGAATGATTTGGAAGACCCAATTCTCTTTCTATGTAGCGACGATATAGATCGAATTCTGCCTGCTTTTGAAAAATTTTCTCCGGTCATAGCGCGAGATTTGCAGGTCAAACTACCTGAAGTAATGCAAGATAAAAACATAGAATTCTACATTGATTTTTTTATCTTGAGTAAATGCGATATCGTTGCTACGAGCAATAGTGTTTTCAGTTTTGCCGCTTGTCTATTGAATGAACATGGTCGAATGTTTGTGCGTCCACACTGGAACTTTTCCTCAAGGTTTATTGTTTTCGATCCCTGGGACAGCGAACCATTGCTATGGATAGGAGATGGGAAACCGAAATTCTTTAAGAGTTTGCCTGAAGTGCTTTTTACTACATATGCTACCCAAGGTCTCTGGTCAACCCTCAAAAGTTTGTTTTTTTTCGCTCCTAGAAGTTATCTCAAGCAGTGGGCAATCCGAGTTTACTTGGGTTACAAAATCCAAGGATTCGTCGGCGTATTTAAAACCTTTGCGTCTATCTTGGGTTGGTACTCCTGGTGAGATAGCTAGTGCAGTCTCAAAATTACGTTGCAACGTTAAATTCATTAACGTTCTATCGCCCCGGGTAGCGTCACCCTTGATTCATAAAGCATTAAATAGAACGGAGAGGGAGGGATTTGAACCCTCGAAGGATGTTAACACCCTTAACAGATTAGCAATCTGCCGCTTTCGACCACTCAGCCACCTCTCCAAGATGACAGTAACTAACTATAGCACACACATCCTCTTCTTGCCAACCCCTAATTTAAAAATTCCTCAATCCCTTACTCTGTATACTTTCCGTCGCAGGCAAAAGGCAGATTTTCCCCAAGATCCGCCTCTTGCCCAACTCCAGACTCGAAACCTACTCCCCAAAGCCCCTAGCCTTCAAGTGCTTTTCCCAACTAAAATTGGAACTCAAAAAGAACCTCTTAGTATACAAATACCCCAAGCGGTACAGGTGAGCCTTGCGATCGGCATCTAGATTAAAGTCCGTCGTCGTCACCCCAGCTTCAGTCACATCAATATTAATCACCCTGCCCTTATCCATTTCTCGCTGGTGATAGCGGTCTCTTGCTTTCATCATCGTTCTGAACATCGCCGCCAGCATTGACAGCGGAGTCTCAATCTTAACTTTACTCTCAATTCCAGTATCAACTAATCGAAACCCAAAGGTAAACCAGCGGGGCACAGCGGGAGTCGAACCGACGGATTGTTTGTCATAAATCCACAGGGGGAAATTGCTCAAAATTCCGCCATCTACAATTAAGTCATCGCCTAGTTTTCCAGGTTCAAAAAATAGCGGAATACTCATCGACAACCGAACGGCTTCAGCCACGCTAAAATGTTCAGCACTTTGGAGTCGCAACTGCTCGTACAAAGGATCGGAATCCGTCGATTCGCGTCGGTGTAAGTCGTCGGGTATTACCAACATTTCACCGCGAGTGAGGTTGGAAATTACTACTTTTAATTCCCGGTCTTTTACGATTTGTTTGACATCGGCAAAAGTGTGCAAGTTACCTCGACCGAGTATTGCTTCCAGCCACTGCCGGAACGGCTGCGCCGAATATTCTCCCATCTGACGGCTAACTGTTAGGAAAAGCAGCGTCCAAGCAGGAGATTGCAAGTCGTCTGCGGGGTCGCCGTTTAAAATTAGAGGACTGTTTTTTTTAGTTAAAAATATGGTGTAATCGAGCTGTCCTAAAATTTCCTCTAAGTCATCTATTGACAAGTCGGTTGCCAATACTGCGGCAGTAATAGCACCTGCCGAAGTGCCGGCCAATTTTCGCCACCGGATGCCTAAATCGCTGCAGCATCTGAGTGATCCTAAAAACGCAACTCCGCGCACGCCGCCGCCTTCAAAAACGCCGTCTGCATAGATTTCACCGTTTTCATCGGGAGGCGGGAATTTGCTGAGAATTGTTTGTTTCTCGGTGGCGGTGATTCTGACACCGGGTTCTTGCAAAATTTGCTGCGGATACCACTTGCTCATGGGAAATACCTCGGATAAATTTTGGGTTTTAGATTTTAGATTTATATCTATTGTTCTTGATTTTTGTCGGCATCCATTGCCTCTTTGACGTATTGTTGAACTTGCGATCGCACTTGTTCGTAGGCCACCGACGCGCACCAAGGTCGGAGAGATAAAATAGTTGTATCGGGAGTAATCTCGGCGACCAAACAAGTCGGGGGGGGATTCTCCAGCACCAGCGGGTGAGAGTGGGCAATTTCTAATAACTCAGCTACAGTTGGACGAATTGGCCGATCGCCAATATCAATCCTCAAGTCTACTCGCCTCGTTCCCATTGCCGTTGTATTTTTCAGTGTACCGTTAAACAACTGATTGTTCGGGACAATAATTTTTATGCGATCGTCTGTCACCACGGTTGTGGAAAAAATCCCGATGCTGTCCACCACTCCCTTAACATCCGCAGCTTCGATCGCATCTCCGACTTCAAATGGTCGCAAACTAATCAACATTACCCCAGCAGCAAAGTGCGACAAAGTATTTTGCCACGCCAAACCGATCGCCAAACCCGCTGCACCCACCACCGCCACCACGCTGGTAGTTTGAATTCCCAACTGATTCAAAGTGGCGACTACTCCCACTACCAAAATTGTAATTTCAGCAGCTTGAACTAAGAATTTCCGCAGTGTGGCTTCGGTGCGACTCAGTGCTCGGCGAGTCACGCGCCCCACAATGCCGATCGCAAATCGCGTAATTAACAAAATGCCGATCGCCCACAGCAGTTGAGGTACAATTTTAAACCCCAATTCTACGAATTTTTTCGAGAATTCTTGGGCTACTTCTAAGGCTTGTGTTCTTTCTGCATTTAGCTGGGAATACAAGGTTTGACCTATTAGTATAAATGTCCCGTTCGCTGTCATATCAATTGGTATTTGGTAATTGGTAATTTTTCAGTCAACTGTCAACTGTCAACTGTCAACAGAATTTTGTCCCACTGCTACGCGGGGCAATCGGTGTTTAAAACCGCAGAGTATTTCCCAGGAAATAGTTCCTAAAGTTGCGGCCCAATCGTCAGCAGTAATTTGATATTCCCCATCTTGGCCCAACAGCGTCACCACTTCGCCGACTTCTAAATCTGGAATATCGGTTACATCCAACATTAATTGATCCATCGTCACGGCTCCCACTTGCCGCACGAATTGACCCCTGACTAAAACCTGCATCCTATTAGAAAGATTGCGCGGAATGCCATCTGCATAGCCGATACCAATTACGGCAATCTGTGTCTGCCGCTGAGCTATAAATTGATAGCCGTAACTGACGCCGGTTCCTGCTTCAATTGTTTTCACCTGCGTTACCCTAGCTTTTACCTGCATTGTTGGCTTCAAATTGGATCTCGACTGCAAGTGAGGTGCTGGATAAAGACCGTAGGTAGCTAAACCGACACGCACTAAATCGTAGTGCAAATCCGGGTCAGCGAGGGCAGCAGCAGAGTTTGCCAAGTGCAGGCGAGGGGGGTTAATTCCTGCTATTTTAATTTGCTCGATCGCCCGTTTAAACCGCTGGTGCTGCTCTCTCATCACTGCCGGATCTGGACTGTCGGCTGTCGCCAAGTGAGAGTAAATACTGGCTAATTTTAAATTGGGCAACCGCTTGACTAATTGCACAAATTCTGTAGCTTCCTGCCAGGGCGTACCCAAGCGAGACATTCCCGTATCCAACTTAGCGTGAACTGGCAAAGATTGGTTAAGACCAGCGAGAACTTCCGAAAAAATTAGGGCTTGTTTGGCAGTACAAATAGTGGGCTGCAAGTGCCATTGGGCGATCGCCTTTACCTGTGCCGGTGTATGGGTTGCCCCCAACAGCAAAATCGGCGCTTCTATCCCAGCTTCTCGCAATTCTATTCCTTCGGGAATTGTCGCCACTCCCAGCCAACTAGCACCTGCTTGCAATGCTGTTTCACTGACTGCAACAGCACCATGCCCGTAAGCATCGGCTTTCACAACTGCCATCAGTTCTGTGTGGGGAGATAAGAGCTTTTTAAGCTGTTTTACATTGTGAGTTAAAGCTGCTAAATCGATTTCTACCCAAGCCCGTTGGCAAAGTCCCCCGTCACCGTCCCACAGCAACGTCTGGCGGGATTCTTTTGTCGTTGATTCTGCAGTTGTTTTTTCCCCACTCCACATTGTCGATCGCTCCTACTTGCTTACACCATTAAAAACGGCTCTAAAAACTGCTAGGATATTCTACCCTCAGTTTGATTATAATAAGATTTTTCCTTTAATCAATGTTATACAAGTAAAAAAAAAATGCAACTGTAGGCAAGCTGGAAACCCCTATTGCATCAGTCATTCCCCATCTAAAATCTAAAATCTAAAATCTAAAATGGTATTAACTGGTGTATCATAGCACCAAAAATACCCGGTAAAAACTATGGACGGACTGGCCTACCTACATTTAGCTGAAACTTGGGAAACGGCTGCGAGTCAAACTCGATCGACCAACTCAAAAATGCACCAAAATTTAGCCTCAACTCCTTTACTTTTCTTTACAATCGCTCTCACAATTTTAAATTTAATCAATCCCGCACTCGCCATCAAAAAAGGCGATTCAGGCCAGGAAGTAGCGGAACTCCAGAAAACTCTACAAACAGCAGGATATTTTGGCGGTAAGGCTACAGGATTTTACGGTTCTGTTACCCAGGCTGCTGTGAAAAAGTTCCAAGCAGACAACAACCTGAAAGTTGACGGAATTGTCGGCCCTAAAACCTTGTCCGCGCTGAAAGGTAAGCCGGAAGAGGCTAGTATTGAAGCTGCGGAAAAAATCGCGCCAAATCACGATCAATCTTCGCCATCTCCTACCCCCACAGAAAACACAAACGAACTCGAAGATAAAACTAAAAGTCAGCCCCAAGAACCTCTCTTTCAAGAACCCTCTCTGCCACCATTTAAAACTGAAAACTCCGAGAACAGAGAAAGTGAATTACCCCCCACAAAGCTAGTAAATCCTCCCGACAACACTCAAGGAAAAATGACCTTGAAAAAAACTATTTACGGCAAGATATCGCCAAAATCAATAGTTTATTCGGGAGCGGGTTTGTTTTTTGCTCAAAACATGATGTACAGCCACACAATCACAGTTTACGACAGGAACTTTAAATTAGTCAAGACTATTCCCGATACAGTAAACTTGTCGAAGTTTGGCTTTTCTAAATTCAAAGGCAATTATCAAGGCTCTCCCGTAGAAGCTGCTTTTTCAACGGACGGCAAATATGCCTACGTATCCAACTATCAAATGTACGGTTCGGGGTTTAGCAATCCGGGGAGCGACAGGTGCTCTCCAGCGGCAAAACACGACCAAAGTTTTCTTTACCGCATCAATACCCAAAATTTGAAAATAGAAAAGGTAATTCCTGTAGGTGCAGTTCCGAAATTCAATGCTGTTTCGCCTGACAATCGCTTCGCCCTCACTAGCAATTGGTGCAGTTGGGATTTGAGCGTAGTTGATATCAATAAAAATCTTGAAATCGAGCGAGTGAAACTGGGTGCATATCCTCGGGGTATTGTTGTTACTCCCGACTCAAAAGATGCCTATATTGCCATCATGGGTTCTTCCAATATTGCGAAAGTGAATCTCATAGACTTTTCGGTAGAATGGCTGAGAAATATTGGCAATGCGCCGCGTCATTTGACAATCGATCCCAACGGAAAGTATCTTTATGCCACTTTGAACGGTGAAGGAAATGTGGCCAAAATTGACCTAAGAACTGGTAAAGTGGTGGACAAAGTTTCGACTGGAAAAGCACCTCGCAGCATGACGATTTCTGATGAGGGAAAACGGCTTTATGTGGTCAACTATTTCTCGAATACTGTTAGCAAAGTTAGGACGAGCGATATGAAGGTACTGCAAACAGTGAAGGTTAATTCAAGTCCGATCGGAATTACTTACGATCCGCAAACTAATCAGGTTTGGGTAGCTTGCTATTCGGGGAGTATTATGGTGTTTCAAGATTAAGTTAGCTGCTTCGTAGTGAAGGCTTCAGTCCTGACTACAAACAATAACGATTAAATGTTATTGTGGGGCGGCCTAGGAGCAACGCCCCTAAAATATTACTTGGACAACTTTACAGGCTTCACAACATACTCAGAAGACTTAGCAGGTACTTGGCCTTTTTTGGCCATAGCTTGGTAAATCATGGCTGCTACTTCAGCGCGAGTTGCTGTTCTATTAGGCTGCAAAAGTGCGCGCTTCGGGTGGTTGACAACAATGCCAGCTTCCGTGGCTGCTGCTACTTTGTTAACTGCCCATTTCGGCACTTTTGTCCTGTCTGTATAAACCTGTAAAGTTTTGGTTGCTTTTGTTGATGGTTTCAGGCTCAAACCGCTCGCTAAAGCTGCGATTACTTCGACACGCGGAATCTGTTTTTCGGGACGGAACTCATTGTTTGGGTATCCTTTAAGATATCCCGTTGTGACGGTGTGCTCGATCGCAGGAGCGGCAGGACTCTTGTCTTTTACGTCTTTAAAATCAATCGGTTTTCGGATCGGCTTTTTGTCGTCGGACATTCGCTGAATCAAGCGCGCTAGTTCGGCTCGCGTCATCGGTTCGTCGGGCCGAAATTTGCTGTCGGTGAAATCAGTAAAGATTTTACGATCGACTAAAGCTACAATGAACGGACGCGCCCAATATTTGTCGGGAACATCAGAGAATCTAACGGGCCCAACCTTGGGTTTATCGGCTTTGGGTTTATCGCCTTTCGGTTTGGTAATTGCTGGAGCGGGAGTCGATCGCGCAATTGGCTTGGGAGGAACAACGATTACACCCACCGGAGGAGTTTGCGGTAAAACCGGCCCTAAAGGTGCCACAGGTGCGACTTCCCGTTGTGAGGGAATGAGGGTTGTAGCGGGTGATCGCAAATCCGAATTGGGCGACGCAGGTGTTAATATTCCCGGGCTCGCGGGCGTCACAGCAGGTTGAGAGAAAACGGCTGGAAATTGCCAATTTCTGGCATTCAATCGATCGGGATTTTTACCTGTTACCCAAAATAAAATTGCTCCCATCGTGCCGAAGGCAACCAAGATAGCAATCAATTCATCTAATCCTAGAGGGTTTCTTTCCCCTGACGGGGGTTGTGAAGAAGACATATTGTCACCTACATACCAATGTAGAAATTAAATCACATATTTTTTGGGTCGGGTAGTGACTGAAATAAATAAATCAACTATTCCAAAGTTCTCACTGTCAATACTTGCGGCGGCGTGGAATCGGGAGGATAAATAAAATCAACTTTTACCGATCGCGTTTCTGTGGCAGCTAACCTCAACTTTACCATCGGTTCCACAACTTGACCGAAACGGTGCCACAAATGCACGTAGCGAGTTACATCGTAACCTCCATCATCTCGGTAGCGCAGCCGCACAGTACCT
Source organism: Microcoleus sp. S13_C5 (assembly GCF_036700845.1). Classification (NCBI taxonomy): domain Bacteria; kingdom Bacillati; phylum Cyanobacteriota; class Cyanophyceae; order Oscillatoriales; family Microcoleaceae; genus Microcoleus; species Microcoleus sp. S13_C5. Next base: position 17,969 of record NZ_JAUBPR010000029.1, on the reverse strand, counting down.
CGAAAATAGGGAAAATCTAAGGAAGGTTGGCGAAATCGCAATCCATTTTTTGAGAGTCGATCTTCTTTTAAAGGCGTTTCCAAACTCACCGCTACCGTTTGCGGTTTTTGGGCAGTGTTATGCAGTGGCAAAATCAGATTGTAGTGTACGCCGTAATTGCCGTGGGCTTCGTAAGCGGTGTCGGGATAGCGCGCCAGCATTTTTCCTGCTTGCACTTGTTGGGTTCCCAAAGTGCCCCCGCGCAAGGTAGAGATCGCATAGGATATCGCTTTTCCAGTCGGGGGAATTGCCAGATTTTTAGCATCGCGATCGACTAATTCCGCTTCCCATCCAGAACCTTGCTGCACCCCTGCCACGCGGCCGTAAATCAGGCTTCCCGCAGTCGCGTCGGGGGGAGTCGGGGTTTTGTCGCGGGGGCCTGCCAAGCCGCCATTATTCAGCAATTGCTGCCATTCTTCCAGAGTTGGCGCGCGATCGGCCCCATCAGCATTTTGAGGTGCATACATTGCCAAAGTAGCGGCATAAACCTTGCCGCTACTTTTGAGCCGCACAAAGGTAGAACGACCATTTATCGGCTTTTCCAGACCCCGCACGGGAATGGGGCGATTCATCAACAATGCGGTTTCTCCCGGTGCAATCAGCAGTTTTTCGGGAAAATCCGGCTGCCGCATTCCCCGCAAAACGCTATCGACAGCGCGAATTCCAGGGCCGGAATATACTTCGCCGTTGGGACTCTCACTTTGTGCTGGTTTTTGTTTAAACGGCGCGTCCGGTTCCATCAGGTAACTGGCTGCCTGCAAAACTTCCACCGTCACGGGTTCGGAGCTGGGATTGTAGAGCAAAGCGCCGATATACAAAGTTCTAGAATGCAGCGGAGTGTGAGAAAAATGGTGAGCAAACAGGTTGAATTGCCCTTGAAAGGCAAAGTTAAGGTGAGCCGCTGGGACTTTTTTGCCGTCTGGGGGAAAGGTTGAGAGCAAAATGCCTTCTTTTTTGACCCATTCGGGACTGTCGCTGTTGAAGAGGGGGATGTTGTCGAGTTTTCCGGGGAGCGATCGCACTTCGGCATCTAGTACAATTTCCTCTGGTGCTGGTTTTGCGGGAATAGATTGTACGGGTTTTTTAAGTAAAAATAATCCGCCGACTGCACAAAGGGCGATCGTAGAAATACCAGCAATTCGAGAAAAGAGATTTGGTTTCTGAATCATCAAAGTTAACTGTCAGCCCAATCTCTGTACATCTTCCACCGACAGCGACAGCGCCTGAGCCACTTGCTCTACGGTTAAACCCATTGCCAGCAGTTGGGGAATCGCATCCCGTTGGGTTTGTTCTGCGCGATCGGCTCTTTGGCGTTCCTGTTCGGTATGGAGGCGTTCTAGTTTAGCTTGTTCGCTACCAGTTAACAACAAATTCCCCTGATTATCCCACCAACGCAACCATCGCTGATGCTGATTTTGATAGCTACCTTCCCACACACCTAACTCTACTCCCATCAGGTCGATCGGATAATGCCCGCGATCGTTTGGTTGCAAACGGCGATAGCGAGTATTCACCCAGTTATAGACTTCCAATTCGCTCGTTTTAATGATGTAAATCGCATAGTAAGGAATGCGAATAATCTGCTCGTATACCCAAAACTTTCCTGGTTTCTGGTTGATACCTTCTGGTAAGCGAGATAAAGGAGTATTATCTCGTTCTTCAGCCCCATTACCACTAGCAAATTCGATCGCAATCAACGGCACCATATACTCGCGCCAAATCACGTAAGAGCGGCGAACTTCCCCATCTATTAGGGGCGGAACGTTGGGAACGTAGAACCAGTCAGGCGCTTCGGCTCCCTTTTCTGGAGGGTCGGTTTCGCGCCAGTAAATGCCACAATCTTGCCCGATCGCATATTGTCCGTCCGGGTGGAGGGTTTGCAGTGTAGTTTCCAGGGAGTCGGTGAGTAGGATACTCTGGGGATGTTCTGGGAAGTTTTTTACAAACGTGCCGTCGGACTCAGGTAGTTGGGTGTGATCGGGAAAGGCGGGGGGTAATGTTGTGGGGTTGAGGCTTTGTGTCATGTCAGCTATCCGGTGGTGAAAGGACAGATGCTTTATTAATTAGAGCATAGCGATCGTAGATTGAGGGGCTTTATACTGTCTGATAAAATGTTTGTCGCTCACTATTGCCGCGATCGCGAACCACTGGACGACGTAACGAAATCCGAAGCGCTGCTGTGCAACCTATTCTGGGGATGAGACCTTAAGCCAACTGAGGCTATTAGTGTTAGACTTTAAAGTAGTATGAAAAAGTTTTTCAAGAGATTGTTTGTGAATAATCAACAGCATCAAGATAAAGTAAATGCTCGTGCACCCGATTCAAATGTTCTGGAGCCAAAAGATATCTATACCATTGATGCTCCTGTTAACAACCCGGAACAAGACAAGTTTAAGCGCTGGTCTTTTTCCCAAAGAGTTGCACAAACGATTGCTTCTCGAAGCGATCCAAGCAGCATTGTTATAGGAATTTATGGTCCTTGGGGTGACGGTAAAACAACAGTTCTTAATTTTATTGAAAGAAAATTTCAAGAATCGGATGAAATCATTTGTGTCAAATTTAATCCTTGGCGATTTACTGATGAAGCCAGTTTGATCAAAGGATTTTTTCAAGCATTGGCGGAAGCGCTTGGAAAATCTATAGATTCCTACCCAGAAAAGATAGGCAAATGGCTTGACAAGCGTTTAGGTAGACTTGGACTGACTGGGTTCACTTTCAATTTTCCTGGTTTTCGATTTAATCCCAGTCAAAGTATTCAGGGACTTTCATCTGTTGAACTAGAGGAATTGAAAAAGAGAATCGAGGACCTTCTTAAAAATGAGGGGAAGCGTGTAGTTGTTCTAATGGATGATATAGACAGGCTTGAGAAGAACGAGATTCAAGCTGTATTTAAACTTGTCAAATTATCGGCGGATTTTGACTATACAGCCTATGTTTTAGCCTTTGATGAGGAAATGGTAGCTTCTGCTCTTAGTGAAAGGTATGGCTCTGGAGATATTAAGGCGGGAAGAAATTTTTTAGAAAAGATAATTCAGGTTCCGTTAAACTTACCCAAGGCCGATCGAGTAGCTTTGCTTGAATATTGTATGGTAGGAATAGAAGAGGTTCTAAAAGATGCAAATATTCAAATTTCGGAGGAAGAATTTCGATCTCACTTCCTTACTCATTTCATTGAAGGTTTAGAGATACGGGTTAAAACACCGAGAATGGTAAAACGCTATATAAATGCCCTTGCGTTTTCTCTACCTATATTGAAAGGAGAAGTTAATTCTCCAGATTTAATGCTGATTGAGGGAATGCGACTCTTCTATCCAGTATTATACGATGTCGTGAAAAATAATCCTGAGATTTTCTCAATTTCACCGTTTACTTATAATCGTGAAGATTACAAACAGCGCAGCCTTGAAATTATAAACAAGGGGATTCAGGGTTTAACTACTGATGAAGGAGAATCTGCTAAAAATCTCTTAAAAGCTTTGTTTCCATGCCTAAAACAGACTGGTATACTTGGCAATATTAATTATATTTCTAGTGGTTGGAAAGGAGAATGGGATATAGAGCAAAGAGCCTCTTCTTCTCACTATTTTTCCCGATTTTTCTCCTACTCAATCTCAGATAATGATATTTCCGATGGAGAAATTACGTCCTTTCTATCTCAGATAGAGGATCAGTCTGTTGAAACGACTATATCGAACATCCATCAAATTGTTGGAGATCGACGAGCCGACCTATTTATCCTGAAGCTAAATAGTAGAATAGAAAAGCTTTCTTCGTCCACTTCCAAAAATCTTGCCCTGGCAATTTCTCAGAGTGGAGATATTTTTTCAAAGGAGAAGACTTTTTTGAGCAAATATTTGTCTAGTGCTGAGATACTTATCTGCAAACTTGTTGAAAATATTTCGGACGCTCAAATAAAAGTGGACGTTGCAAAGCAAATAGTTTTAGATGCAAAGCCTATTGCATTTGCAATTAAATGCTTTAGATGTCTGGTTCCACTTAAAGAAGGAGAGGAAATAGAACGGCATCTTTCTGTCGATCAAGCTCGTATTATCGGTGAAGCTTTCAGTCATAAAATTAAAGAAATATCTCAAGTATCTCCCCTCTATCTTCAATTTCCTGAAGATTTTAGCAGCTTATTATATGTATGGTCTCATTGGGGAGATAAAGAGGAAGTAAAACAGTATCTTTTAGAAGCCTTAACTGAGAATCCTAAAAGTGTAGTTGAATTTCTGAAATGTTATCTGCCGACACTGTATAGTTTCCCAGATTATAGAGCGCGTAAATGGGATTTTGAACGAAATCAATATAATAGCTTAGCTGAATATATAGAGCCTAGTCTCATATATCAGTTACTTCGGAATATCTATGGCTCAAATCTAGATAATCCAGAATACTACGATTCAAATAATCAGCAGCGATCCTTAGACGAAAAAGTTGTAAATCAGTTTGCTTTTATTCACCAAGTTGTAATCAAAGAGGTTGGCAGTAGTAACAATTAATCCAATTAGTGAAGAAAATACGTTATAATTAGTTATGGTGAATGTATGGAATTGCGCCCCATTAGAAATGAAAATGACTATCAGGAAGCCCTTCGAGAGATTGAGTTACTGTTTAATGCAGTCCCAAACAATCCTGAGTACGATCGATTAGATGTACTCAGCACCTTAGTGGAAGCCTACGAGAAGAAACACATTCCGATCGCAATCCCCGATCCGATCGAAGCGATGTATTATTACATGGAAACTCGCGGATGGTCTCGTCGCGATTTAGAGTCATGTCTCGGTAGTCGGGCTAGGGTATCCGAGGTTTTATCTCGTAAACGTTCCTTGACATTGGAGATGATTCGGAAGTTGAATCAAGAACTGGGGATTCCCGCTGAAATGCTCATCCAACCCTATAAGTCGGTAAAAATCCCCGCGTAACAATATAACTCGATCTACCTTGGTAGTTGTAGGGTGTGTCGCTGCAGGAAACTTCCCACTAAGGCGCAGATATTCCAGGGCGACGCACCCTACATTCTTAACGCCTTCTGCTGCCAAAAGAACGACTCCGACTCGGTTGACGAGAATTCCTGCCGCTACCAAAACTCGGACTCCGCCTTTGCTGCCGGGAATTTGAGTTGGGATCTCGCCTCAAAGTGCTGCCACCGTAACCCGAACCGGTCGATCGATTGCCATTTGGCCGTGCTGAGGGTCTTACTGGCTGGTTATATGTGGGCGATCGCAAGCGGCCGGTCGTCCTTAAAACTTGACGGTTTCTCACCTCATGAGGCGGAGTTCGGTAGCGAGTCTGATATTGGTTAACAGCTTGGCTGTAAGTATTGCCATAGCCGCCATATCCTGTCATAATCCCCGGCTGATAGACTGGCGGCATATAATATTGTGGTCTAAATAACAAACTGCCGATCGCCTGACCAGCAACAGCTCCAGCAAACGGTGCCCAGAAGCCAGATTGCTGCCGCACTACTACGGTTTGTGGCTGACCTGTTTGAGGGTTATTGACAGTTTCGGTAACATTGTGAACGTACTCAATTTTAAAATCTTCTGTCAAATGCAAAACCGCTTGATTGTTATCCAAATTTAGATAACTTTTCTTGCCTGCCGATATTTCTTCCTCTGTTAAGCGAGCCATTTGCAAATCCCTAGTGCGGTAAACTGGGGGACTGCCGGCAGGAGTATTCAGCAACATTAAACTGTATTCGCCATCCGCATCGTCGTAGGTAGCTTGCTGTACAGGATATTGACCTTGACTCAAGTTATTATTTGGTGCAGGACGCACTGTGTTAATATTTGGATTACCAGCAGGATTTGTATAAGTTTGTGTGCGAGGTGAACCGCAGCCGATTGCCGTCCACAACAAAGTTAAAGCCATTAAATAAATTGTCAGTCTTCGCAGCATCATAAATAGTAATTTTTAATTTTTAATTTTTAAGTGGGCATGGGTTGTTTGAGACTTGATCCTTCTTCCTTACTCCCGATATCAGTTACATCCGTTACTGAATCCGTTGCCGAACTTCTTCCTTCCTTAAATGGGAATAAGTTCGGGGAAATTGACCAACACTTGGTCGTTGGTAAGTTCGTCTCCCAACTGTGCGGGAGAAAAGTGAACTTGCACAGCTCGGAGCCTTTCTTGGTAATGTAAATTAATCAGGGCTTTTAAACCGACTTTCAGCGCGCTGATGTCAGCGAGGTCAGTTTCTAGGGCCGGAACTTCGCCTTTATATGCAACTGTCAGCATCACTACTATATTTCTAGTTACCGGCAAAGACAAGGGGGAATTTTTATCGTAAACAGATGTACTGTATTGAGGCTCGCTGAGATAGCGATCGGCTGAATCAATGAAAAGTTCATCCACATAATCGCCCGCTTCGCCTTCATTCCAAAAAACATCGCCTTCATTGGCTGCTGATTGCCAGTAGCTGTCGTACTGCAACAGGTGATTGCAAATTTCTACAAGACCTTCTCCTAAAACTACTATGTCGCCATCGGCATCAATTGCTTGTCTGGCGGTGCGGTTGAGAACTCCTAACAGCGGTGCAACTTCTTCGCCTGTTAGGTGAACGAACACCCGGCAAACTGCCAATCTAGTTTGACCTGTAAATTGATTGAATCGATCGCGCCAAGCATTCATAATAACCTATAGTTGTAATCTGTAGGGCTATATTTCCAACCATAGCAGGGGATTTGAACTCTTGCCGTCTACCCTCAGATTGATCTGAAGAGTATTTTTAGCGATCGCCTCCGCAGCCTACTGTATCGCTTTGACTCATCTAATTTTATAGCAGTTTTCAATAGGATCAAATACAGTTCAAATACAGTAGGGAAACCGCACAGCCTTGTCCTGACTTGGAGCAGCGACTTTTAATAATTGCTATGAGATTGATGATTCTAGCAAGAGTTTTTTTTAATTGATATTAATTTAACGCTCATTTGCTGAGTCGGAATATGATATTGTGTGCTATAGATTCATCTGTTTATTGTTTGCAGTGCTTCGCGATCGCAATGACAAGAAATTGTAGGGTAGATAATTTCTACTCAAAAAACCTCCAATCTTGCAAGATTGGAGGTGCGCTAAGTGAATACTTTGGTTTGGGATAACTATTAGACGATCGCGCTTTGGACTTGTTAGATCGCAATTTCAGAACTCAACTCAGCAACTGGCGAAACTGGCAAATCCAGCTCGCCGCCTGGAGCTTCTGGGTGTTCGCGAACGGCTGCAACCGCATCTGCTGACTCAGCTACAGCACCCGCCGGCACCAAATCGAGCAACGCCGGAACTTCCATGTATCCAGAAACACCTGCATCTGCGATCGGATCGATCGACTCTTCAAAAACTTCAAAATTATCGGTCATCGCAGCGCAAGCAGCAGAAGCGCGCTTGCCGGCGCGGTAGCTCATGTAGGCCGCACCTGCGCCCCCAAGCCCAGCCAAACCGAGGAAACCGAGAGCTGCTGTTTTGTATGATTTCCACGGATTCATTCGCTCCGAGCCGCCGGAACCTAGGAGCGTTGTCGGAGAACCAGATTTAGCCGTGTTAGATTTGCTGTAGGAACAGGGGAAAGCAGATGCGGCGTCACCTATGGCGATGCTGCTTGCGATCGCGACGACGGAAGCAATGCCAGCTAACACTTGAAACTTCTTCATGGTGTTCTGGAGATTGTAAAGGATAATTAAAAAATTAATGGTAACAGCTCTTTACAAATGTATCAACTCTGCGCGCCTTCCAAATCGCGGATCGATCGCAAATGTCAACTATAGCCTCACGCAATTCAAATTTAAAATTGCCGGCTTAAAAATTTGCAATGGTTGCTCTGTAAGCGTTTCGGCTCACAAATCGATAGAAATTCAAGTTTTGTGAACCAATACTTTAGATCGCGGCCAAATAAGAAAATCTGAGGTGAGACAGTAGAAAATTTAATTACATGGCGGCAAACAGTTGGTGACAAACTACTTTTAAGGCTACTTTTGTAAAGGCTTAGTTATTGGAAAAACTCTTATTTTTATGACAGACAGCGCGAATCAAGGCATTGAGCGAGCCCCTCGCCGATTGTTGGTGACGGGCGGGGCTGGATTTATCGGCTCGAATTTTGTGCATCACTGGTGCAAAAGCTATCTGGGCGATCGAGTAGTCGTACTCGACGCTTTAACCTACGCCGGAAACAGACAAACCCTGGCAACTTTGGAAGGAGGCGAAAATTTTCGGTTTGTGCAGGGGGATATTTGCGATCGTACCTTAGTCGATACCTTGCTCAAAGAAGAAAACATCACCACAGTCGCGCACTTTGCTGCAGAATCCCACGTTGACAGGTCAATTATCGGGCCTGCAGCCTTTGTTCAAACAAACGTTGTTGGAACCTTCACACTTTTAGAAGCCTTCCGCAAGCATTTTGAAGCAATTGATGAGGCATCTCTCAAAGCACAAATGCGCTTCCTCCACGTTTCTACCGACGAAGTTTACGGCAGTCTCGGCCCCGATGACCCAGCCTTCACAGAAACCACTGCCTACTCGCCCAACAGTCCCTACTCAGCCTCCAAAGCTGGCAGCGACCACCTCGCCCGCGCCTATTTCCATACCTACGGCGTCCCGACAATTATCACCAACTGTTCCAACAATTACGGCCCCTATCACTTCCCAGAAAAGCTCATTCCATTAATGTGCATCAATATGCTATTGGGCAAACCGCTGCCAGTATACGGCGACGGTCAAAACGTGCGAGATTGGCTCTACGTTCTCGACCACTGCCGTGCTTTAGATGTCGTTATTCACCGTGGTCAGCCTGGGGAAACCTACAATGTTGGCGGCAACAACGAGGTAAAAAATCTCGATTTAGTAAAAATGCTGTGTCAGCTAATGGACGAATTAGCTGAGGATTTACCCGCCCGTCCTTGCGAACAATTGATCACATTTGTCAAAGACAGAGCCGGGCACGATCGGCGTTATGCTATTGATGCCACCAAAATTAAAACAGAGCTAGGTTGGACTCCCTCAGTAACAGTTGAAGAAGGTTTGCGACAGACTGTAGAATGGTACTTAGCCCATCGGGATTGGTGGGATCCCCTGCTTTCGGAGGAATATCAAACTTACTACCGGAAAGTCTACTCTAACTAATCTACTCCTGGACGCACGGGCTACCACAAACCAGAACCAGTAAAAAACTGGTTTTCCAGCTCAAGAGTGCGTCCAGAAAGGTTTCTGTCTTGCCTTCAAGCTTACATTTAAACTCCCGGCGCAGAAACCGGGTTAGAGAAAGGAAAATTTTTAGTTGAGTGCGATCGATCCGAGTTAAAAAACCAGTTTTCTTTGGTCTTTGGTTCTCACTTCAGAATTAATTGGGAGAAGGTACTTATCACACATATTTACTCTTGTCAATTATTGTAAAGATTTAGTTAAAAATCATCCTAAACGCATAAATTCAAGGGTTTGTAGCTGATAATTTTAATAGAGTTACAACATTAAGCATTTTAGAAGCTTTTAGGAAAAACAAAAAGCACCAATGACCGAAATAAACTGGCTCAAGCACGTCCAAGAACCTAAATACTGGCTGTTAGGCATCGCCTCCGGTTTGATTGTCCTACACCTAACTCTGACTTCCCGAACAAACGACACTGACCTGTTCGGCACAATGTTCCTGTTTTGGGGAGTCGTAGCATTTCTCATTTGGGAAAGGCACGAATCCTTAACTTTTGAAAGCGGAATTTTCGCCAGCTTCTTTGGGTCATCGTTAATTGCTTTAATATTGCTCAAAAGTTCGTCGATATCAGGATACGACTTTTTTATCAGAGCAACGCCTTTTTTGTCTGGAATCAGTCTCGCATTGCTGGCTTCCGGCACAAAAGGACTGAAACAATATAGGCAGGAACTCCTAATTCTTGGCTATACAGCTATTCCTCCAGGATTGATCGGAGTATTCGTTGATGTCGCCCTATTAACAGCAAAATTTTCAGCTTTCATCCTGCACTATCTAGGCTTTGAAGTTGTGCGGAAAGGGGTTTTGCTAATCCTGGAAAAGGGCAGCGTGGAAGTTTATCACGGCTGTTCGGGGGCGAATGTGATTCTACAATTGTTAGGAATGGCTGTAATTTTCTTGCTGATGTTCCCAACAACGGTGGGTCAGAAAATTGTAGTGCCACTCGTGGCAATAATGAGTGCATTTGTAGTGAATGCTGCGCGAGTTGCTCTCATGGCCGTGCTGGTCTCGCTATCTCAACCCGAAGCATTTAAATACTGGCACGAAGGAAATGGTTCGGTAATCTTTTCGATGATTGCTGTATTTATTTTCGGTTTATTCTGCTGGTTTGCAATTTTGAAAGACCAACCCCAAAATAAGGAAGGACAGAATTGCTAATGGCTATTACCTCTTGGAAACCACTTAGGCTTTCCCTGTTGGCTGTTACTTTGGGAGGGGTTTTGTTGGTGGCAGGAAAAGTAGTTTTCTATCCATCGGACGGCAAAAATGTGGCAACTCCGTTTGAGTTTCCCGAGTCGGTGCCTCTAGCCGATTGGAAACTAAACAAGAGCGCGCCGATCGAACTTAGCGAAAATTCTGAATTCAAAGCTGCTAGGAAATATGAATATCAAAAAAATAGCAGGGTTCTAGAAATAGAGATGCGCTATGCGGTCAACACCATTGGGGATGTGGAAGGTATGATGAAAGGACATACTATTCTCAAGTCGTCTCCTGGTAAACTAGCATTGGCAAACACTCAAGGCGCGGGGTTTCACGGAATTTTGCAACAGCAAAATCGACTGTATTTGAGTTCGTGTATCAATCCTCATGGCAGTGCTACAGTAACTTCCCAACAGTTTAGATATAATCGAAATACTCGCGACTGGCAGCCAAACCGTATTCTGTTTTGGTTGTTGGGTAGGGGAAATATTCAAGACCGGCGCTGTTTGTGGACTCAGATGTCTGTGCCTTTGGATAAAACAACTCCAGAAGATGCCAAAAAAATTCTAGAGAATGCTTGGGTTTCTTGGTATGAGTGGTGGCAGCCGCGATTCCCCGAGCCTTGACTCGATTCAGTCGATTTTAGCTTTTAGCTTTTAGCTTTTATATTTACTCCACAGGTGAATCTGGAAGCTCGAACAAGAATCTAAAATTTTTGACTCTCCACGACTGTTGTCGGGCGATTGTATCCGTTCTTGGGCGGCGTCAAGAGAGATTTTTCTTAACAACAACTCTGATTATTTTATGAATGACTTACAAGGCGAACAAGGTTTTTCTATCTACAGACTGCGTTGGATTGGCTACGGTCTATTAATTCTGTCTGTATTAGATGCGATTGCAGTTCTTATACCGGCCAATTTTGGCAATCGCCTCTGGGAATTGCAAACGATTGGGGCTGTAGTGGAACGGGTGCCAGTTCCTTTACTAGCAATGGCGCTGATATTTTTTGGCGAAGGGTACGATCGCAGAAGTTTGGAAGACGTTTTTTTGAAGGTTTTGTCTTGGGTTTGTCTGCTGCTAGGTCTGGTTTTTCTGTTGATGCTGCCTTTGGGAATTTTTGGCACTATCTACGTCAACAATCAAAACAACCAGCAAATTACTACTCAAGCAAACCAACAATTAGCTCAGTTGCAGCAGGTGGAAGATCGGCTAAAGAAGGGTAGTCCTGAAGATTTAAGGAATTTGGCGGGGGAACTCACCCGTTTGGGGGTACAAGCGGATACGCAAAACCCACAGCAATTGAAAGAGCAAATTCTTTCGAGAATTACTCCGGCTAAGGAACGGTTACAGACGCAAAGTGCTGCGGTTCAGTCTAGTCAGCGCTTGGGGTTATTTAAAAATGCTATTAAGTGGCTGCTGGGCGCGCTGATTTCTAGTGTTTTGTTTTTTACGCTGTGGCGCGGTACTGACTGGGCTCGGTAGTAGTTTTGAATTTTGAGTTGCGAGTTTTGAGCTAGTAAGGTGCGCCTAGCGCACCCGGAGAGTCTTGTTGAGGACTAAGGTTAAGGTGCGCCCTGTAAAGGCAGCCCGCGTCTTGGTGGTTAAGAAGAAAGAAGACCCTCAAACCCTGGAAATTTCGTTAGGGGGAGCGCTCGCTCTTCTTCTTTTCAAAAGATATCGGTAATAAATCTTGTTTATTGCCGATAGCCCACACCTAGAATGTGGCAAATCCGTCGTTAGCGCAGCCCTCGAAGACGATCGCACCTTGACAGAGCTGGCATTGTGCAATCCACAATCTAAAATCTAAAATCTAAAATCCACAATCTAAAATCTAAAATCTAAAATCTAAAATTGATTGATGGTATTTTCTAGTTTGTCAGCAATGCCTTCAACCCAGTTTTCATCTTGTTTGGTGTAGCTGCGGGGCGCGTTAGCACCTAAGATTAAAACGCCTTGGGTGCCGATGGGCTGACAGATGACTCCTTGAGTATTTTCTGGCAAATAGTCAAATTCAATTTTTCCGGGATAAATATTGAGATTTACTAAATAAACTGGTTTATTTTTGTCGAGCACTCGCTGCAATATCGGCCCTGGTTTGACTTCGGGATTGATGCCTAAAATGCCGCGCCGCAATAGGACTTTTCCCTGATACACAATTACGATCGACCTTGTGGCGGTATTTGTCAACAGCAAACGCGACGCCCAGGCTAATTCTATTTTCACCGCCTCAGGCAAATCCGGCGCAAATTCAAAACCTTCTTCGCCGATAAGTTTTACCGAATCCGGCGATCGCGCTTGCACCTGCTGCCACAGCAAACCTGTTAAAATCAGCAAAGCGCTAATAATTACTCCCAAAGCGTCCGAGCGAGCTTGAGAATCTGTGATTTGCTCTGTCAGCAAGCGGTTGACCATTAGCAGCGTACCTGCTAAGCCTCCTGCAACTAAGGGCAATTGCCGCAAAACTTTATTGGGATCAGATTTTGTCATTAGTCATTAGTCATTAGTCAGTAATCATTAGTCATTGGTAATTGGTAGTTGGTAATTTAACTAATGCCAACTGCCAACTGCCAACTGCCAAGTGACTTTATCCTACTTCTCCAATTTCGACAATTCGCTGGAAGAGATAGCCGGTGCCACGGGCGGTGAGAATTAATTCGGGATTGCTGGGGTCGTCTTCCAACTTTGCCCTAAGCCGCGAGATGTGAACGTCTACTACGCGGGTGTCTACGTGGCGTTCTGGCGTGTATCCCCAGACTTCCTGCAAAATTTCTGATCGCGAAAAAGGCTCTCCTGAACGGCTCACAAGCAGTTCTAACAGGCTGAATTCCATCCCCGTGAGCCGAATTCGTTCGTCGCCTTTGTAAACTTGGCGCTTGTTGGTGTCAATCCTAATATTGGTGACGTGGATGACTCCGGAACTGGGAATCCCCGATGCGCCGTTTTTGTCAACCCTCCGCAGTACCGAACGGATGCGGGCTTCGAGTTCTTTGGGAGAGAAAGGTTTGACGACGTAATCGTCGGCGCCCAATTCTAAACCGGTGATGCGATCGGCTACGTCTCCCAAAGCGGTTAGCATGATGATTGGTACGTCTGACTCTTTACGCAACTCCTGACAGACGCCGTAACCGTCGAGCTTTGGCATCATCACGTCCAAAACCACTAAGTCGGGTTCGGTGTTGCGAAATGTTTCGAGAGCTTCTTCGCCGTCAGCAGCGGTGACGACATCGTAGCCAATCATCGAAAGGCGAGTCTCCAGAATGCGACGGATACTGGCTTCGTCATCGACTACCAGGATTTTTTCTTTATGGTTTTCCAAGTTACCGAGCACTCCTTAAGTTACATTTCAGATAATGTTAATTTTTTGTACCCTATCATAGAAGACACCAATTGAATCATGTGTGGGGCTCGGTCTGAAAGCTTGATAATTGCTTTAACTCAAACTTTTCTAAATGTTAGGGTGACTATTTATCATATTGACACTCCCCGGCCTCAAGGCGCAGGGATTCTTGGTTCCGCGTCGTGACTTGCTGAGATAGGTTTGCACCAACCTCAGTAGCGGTCTCAACTCCCCAAACGTTTATTGGATCTCGTCCAAAAGTTCCGACGTGCCCCGTCGTACTTAATCCTCGACTCAGGATATTTCTAGCTGCATTGTGGTCTCTATCTAGGACGCATCCACACTGACAAGCATGGGTACGGGTGGATAGAGTCTTTTTCACCACTGTCCCACAGCTAGAGCATTCAAGGCTCGTATAAGCTGGATTTACGGCAATCGTGATTTTCCCAAACACCTTGCCGAAATATTCCAGCCAAATACGGAACTGATACCAAGATGCGTCGTTAATCGATTTTGCAAGGCAGTGATTCTTTACCATATTTCGCACTCTCAAATCTTCATAAGCCACTACATCGTTTGATGTGATTACGCACCGCGCTAACTTGACAGCATGGTCTTTACGTTGCCTACTTATTTTGAGATGCCTCTTACCCAGAACCACCCGTGCTTTGCGACGATTGTTTGAACCCTTAACCCGCTTTGATAAGCGCTTTTGGGCCTTCTTTAATCTCAATTCACCTGTGCGGAGGAATCGGGGATTGATTGCTGTTTCACCGTTTGAATCGGTATAGAATTCCTTCAAACCCACATCTAACCCTATAGCATTACCCGTTGCGGGGATAGATTCAGAGCGGTCTACGGAAATACTAAACTGAACATAGACACCATCAGCTCTCTTCACCAGTCGAACCCGTTTTACTTGATCTAAGCTATAGAACAGCAGAGTGCGAGTCCCTTTCAGCTTGAGTTTACCTATCCCACATTTATCGGTGAAGGTGATGGATTTTCGGTCTTGGGCCAGTTTCCACCCAGAGGTTTTGTATTCTACAGAGCGACAATTTTTCTGGAATTTAGGGAAACCTTTTTTCTTGAGAGTCTTTTTCTGGCAATTTTCGTAGAACCGAGTTATTGCAGCCCATGCCCGTTCTGCACTAGCCTGCCTTGCCATAGAATTTAATCTATTTGCAAAGTCAAACTCTTTTGCCAGAACAGCACAGTTCCGAGACATCTCTAACCAAGACTTAGCCTTGCCATCCATCCACAGCCTGAGCGATTTGTTCCGAATAAACTGAGTTATCCGAATCGCCTCGTTTACTGCAACGAATTGAAACGCTTTGCCGTAGGCTTTGAACTCAAGAACTAGCATGGTATTTCCTCCTATTCTTATAGTAGCACACCTAATATAAGAAGGGCTTGAGATGCTACTATGGATTAACAAGTAGCCCTGAAGAGCGGGGCTTTAGACCCATCTTTTTGGTAAACAATGCCTAAACCTCGAATACAATATATTTGTCGGGAATGCGGCTATGATTCACCACAATATTTTGGCAGGTGTCCTAGCTGTCAGAAGTGGGATTCTTTTGACGAGCAGATAGAACAACCTACTGCTGGTGTGCCGCGGGCTGGTTTAACTGGGGTGACAACTAAGACAGTGGGCGGTTCGCCCCCTGATAAGTCGAAGGGTCAACCAAGGGTATCTTTCAGATTATCGCAGATTGCTGACCAAACTCAGTCTCGCTGGCCTTCGGGTTACGGGGAACTCGATCGAGTTTTGGGAGGCGGGATTGTTCCCGGATCGCTGGTGTTGATTGGCGGGGAACCGGGAATCGGGAAATCGACGCTGCTGTTGCAGGTGGCGAATATGTTGGCCCGCAAGGATCGGATACTGTATGTGAGTGCGGAGGAGTCCGGCCAGCAGGTGAAGTTGCGATCGCAGCGTTTGGGCGTCGCTAATCCGGTTGAGTTGTCAAGCAACGGCGGACATAAATCTGGCAGTAACGGGGAAGCTAAAAAGGATTCGGAGGACAATTCAGCGGAGAATTTCTACTTGCTTCCAGAGACGGATTTAGAAGTTGTTTTGCGGGAGTTGGAAGCGCTGAAACCGAATGTGGCGGTGATTGACAGCATCCAAACTATTTATTTTGCTAGTTTAACATCGGCTCCGGGTTCGGTGGCTCAGGTGCGGGAATGTACGTCTGCTTTGATGCAGGTTGCGAAAAGGGAAAATATTACTTTATTTATTGTCGGTCACGTTACGAAAGATGGAGCTTTGGCCGGGCCAAGGGTTTTGGAACATTTGGTAGATACTGTACTTTATTTTGAGGGCGATCGCTTTGCTTCTCATCGACTTTTGCGCTCGATGAAAAACCGTTTTGGCGCGACTCACGAAATCGGTGTTTTTGAAATGGTAGCCAACGGTTTGCGAGAAGTAGATAATCCGTCGGAGTTGTTTTTAGGAAATAGAGATGAATTTTCTCCCGGTACTTCGACGACTGTTACTTGCGAAGGAACTCGACCGATTTTAGTGGAAATTCAGGCCTTAGTCAGCCCTGCGAGTTTTGGTTCGCCGCGCCGCACTACTACTGGTGTGGACAATGCTAGATTGCAGCAAATTTTAGCGGTTTTGGAGAAAAGGGTGGGGATTCCTTTATCTAAATTAGATGTGATTTTGGCAACGGTGGGCGGGTTGAAGGTGGATGAACCGGCGGCGGATTTGGCAGTTGCGATCGCCGTTGTGGCCAGTTTTCGCGATCGGGTTGTTGATGCGCGCACTGTTTTGCTTGGGGAAGTGGGTTTGGGAGGACAGGTGCGGCCGGTTTCCCAATTAGAGTTGCGGCTGAGGGAGGCGGCGAAATTGGGTTTCAAAAGGGCGATTATTCCTAAGAATCAACCGGTGCCAGAGTTGGGGATGGAGATTATTCCGGTGGCGAAAGTAATCGATGCAATTATTGCGGCGATTCCGGCTACTCCCGCTCAGTTGCAGTCTGCTGATATGGAATTGCAGTCGGTTGATTTGGAGGAAGAGGATTTGTTTAATTGAGTTAGAATTGTGATGTTATAAATTGATAGTAAGGAGGCACAAATCATGTATCAAGTAGACATTATTGAGGCCAAAGAAAAGCTTCTGGAATTAATCGAAGCGGCGATGAGAGGCGAAGAAGTGGCGATTACTCAAGATAACCAGCCTGTTGTAAAATTGGTAGTAATTCCCAAACAAGCTAAACCCAATCGGCAAGCAGGAAGTGCCAAAGGAATGGTTTGGATGTCTGATGATTTTGACGAACCGCTAGAAGAGTTTAAGGAGTACATGGAATGAGGTTGTTGTTGGACACTCATGCCTTTATTTGGTATACGACAGACAGTTCGAGACTCACCGCAGGCGATCGTTAATTGACAACGGAGAGACGATATTCTCCTCAGTACAGCTAGCGTCTGGGAAATGGCGATCAAACATAGTATAGGCAGGCTAACTTTTAGTATGCCTTTTATGGAGTTTATCAAGCAGCAGATCGCAGTTAATAGAATTGATATACTGGAAATAACTTTCGACCACATTGAGGTTGTGGCTTCACTGCCTTTGCATCACCGTGACCCATTTGACAGGCTGATAATTGCACAATCTATGGCCCAACAGATACCGATTTTGAGCGTTGATGCTATTTTTGATTCTTATGCGATCGCGCGGGTTTGGTGAATTAAATTATTTTAAAAATAAAGAGGCGAAGATGAAACAATGTAAGCTCGTCAGTGAGAAACATTCCGATGGTTTTGGTTTTCGGATTATTAGAGAACGCGAACATATTGTCATAGTGCGATAAAATCAGGAGGGCACGGAGACTCCGTTAGTAATGCCTAACCACGATCAAATAAAATCAGGGACACTGAGAGCAATTTGTACTGAGGTGGGAATTTATAGAGAGGAATTTTTAATAGCTTATAGACCAACTTGAGTGCAGATGCTATCTACGATAACACTTGAAATATGTAAAATTAGAGATTGCCTTTTCTGAGGTGCGTTTTCACTAAAAAATGAACAAATCAAAAAGACGCAAAAATCAGTTGTTAAATGAACTAAACGACATAATTCGAGGTGCATCGGGTGGCTTTTTGTTCGGCATTCCCCTGCTTTATAAGCTGCTACGCAGCTAAACCGGATAAAATAGCATTGCCTTTATTTTTGATTTTTCGCTCCCATTTAATAACCAT